>JBHITY010000047.1:0-7560 GCA_042138585.1 Candidatus Nitrosopumilus sp. | reverse complement strand
GAACTCGTGATAACATGATGGCATCAAAGGGTTATGACATGACCCCTACAATGTATTCTCCAGACGGCAGAATTTACCAAGTTGAATACGCTATTGAGACTGTAAAAAGAGGAACTTTAGCAATTGGTGTTGCCAGCAAACAAGGAGTCATCATGGCAGTTGAGGAAAAACCTCGCACATTACAAAGTACTGATGTTACACAGAAAATTTTCCAAGTAGATTATCATATTGGTGTTGCAGCAGCAGGATACATTCCAGATGCACGTGTTCAAGTGGATAGTGCAAGATTCTTCTCACAGGGAAATAGAATGACCTATGATGAATCAGTAGAGGTTGCAACAGTTGCAAAACATCTAGCAGACCAAGCCCACCAATTTACTCAATATGGCGGAGTTCGTCCAAATGGTGTTTCAATGATTATTGCAGGTGTTGATCAAAAAGGAGAGTCAATCTATGTAACTGATCCTAGCGGAACTTATGTTCAATTTGCAGCAATTGCAATTGGAGCAGGTTCAGATGATGTAAATGCATTCTTGGAAAAAAATTACACAGAAGACATGAGTTTAGAAGATGCAGCAGCATTAGCAATTGCAGCAATTAATCTAAAGGCAGAAGAAAAGGGAGGAATCAAAGACATCAAGATGGCAAAGGTTTCAACTGAATCTAAAATCTTTGAAAAAGTATCTGAAGCAGACTTGGAAAAATATTCTCAAAACGCATCAAAGTTTGTTCCTTAGAATTTCAGATTTGAAAGATATTCATTTTAGTGTATGAGACGATAGATAATGGGTTTAGGAAGTAGTTATTGGAGCGAGGTAATCGAAGTACTTCGTGAGATTATTCCAGTATATGACAAGGTAAACTCAATCATATCATTAGGAAAAGATGTAGAGCATCGTAACCGTGGAATTTCAAAAAGGGTTCTTCCAGGAAACAAGATTCTCGACGCAGGTTCAGGATTTGGCAACATGTCAAAGACTGCACTAAAACTAACTGATGGGAAAATTTCAGTTACACTTTATGATCCTCTTGTTCCAATGCTAAAGAATACTGGAACTCATTTTGAAAAGACACCAGACATGGCAAATGGAGTATTTGAACACATTCCATTTAGAGATGAAGAGTTTGATGCAGTGTTGTGTGGATACTCATTAAGAGATGCAATTAATCTCAGAATTGCAATTTCTGAAATTCACAGAGTTTTGAAGAAAGGTGGAAGATTTGTAATCGTAGATTTGGGAAAACCTGATAGCGGATTTATCAGAGCTGGAGTTGCATTTTATCTCAGATGCATCTTACCAATTCTCGCATTTAGTGCAGGAGGCAAACTTGGATTAAAGTTCGGAACCCTCTATGGAACTTTCAAAAGGTGGCCACAAAACAAAAAGCTTGAAGGTTTACTATTAGAGAAATTCTCCAGAGTAGAATTTGAGAAAGACCTTATGGGCGGAGCAATCATGGTTGCTGCATACAAATGAACAAAGTTCTGATTCTAGTAAATATCACAGGTCTGATCATTGGAATTTCTTATGGATTACATGGGCCAATTCTTCCAGTCTTTGCAAAAAATGTCATAGGGGCAACATATTCTGAGCTAGGACTAATCGGATTAACTAATTTCATTCCTTACATGTTCATTCCATTGTTTGTAGGAATTCTTCTTGACAGATTCAATAATGGATACTTGCTAGCATTAGGAACTGCAATCAATTCTGCATCAATTTACCTGCTATCTATTGCACAATCAGTTCCAGAAATAATGGGATTTAGAATTATGACAGGTGTGGCCCATGCATTTTTCTGGCCACCATGTGAGTCCATCATCTCAAATGAGAGCACAGAGAAAAACAGAGTAAAGAACATCTCGTGGTTTACGATGTTCTTTGTAATTGGATTCATGGTAGGACCACTACTTGGTACTGTATTTTTGGAAGGCCTTGATACAACATACAGAGTCCTATTCCAGATTACTGCATTCATTTTGGCAACTGCATTGATTTCATCAATTCTTGTTTCAAAAAAGAGTGTAAGGAATCATCATGAGCATTTCTCATTTTCATCAATCAAAGAGATGAAGAGATTTCCCGAAGTCATTATCTTGCTTCTTTTTTGTACATCTTCTTTTGGAATAATTCTGACGATTTATCCAGCATTTCTAAATGATAACGGAATGACAGATACGGATATTCTTTTGCTGTTTTTTATTTTTGGAATTTCGCGAGTTGCCTCACTTGCATTGGCAGGAAAATTTGCAAGAAAAACAAGTCAGACATTGATTGCAGCTGTTTTTGCAGTTTCAGCTGGGCTTGCGATATCGGTAGTGGCAGACTCTATCATTACATTTGCAATAGCTCTAGTTCTAATGGGATTTGGGTTTAGCATATTCTTCCCACTAACTTTGGAGATAATTCTAAGCAAGACCAAGAAAGGAATTTCAGGGAAGATCATCGGAGCATACGAGACAGTCTTTGGAATGGGTTGGGCAATAGGTCCAACAATCGGAGGACCAATTACACAATCTCTTGGAGACAATACACCATATCTGATATTTTGTGTAATAGGTATTGGAGTAGCAGTTCTTGCTATTTTGAGTAGAAAAAAGTTAGAGCCGCAAAGAATCCAAAGATTTGATTAGGCATAATTTCAAACATTACGTTTAATTTCAAATTGACCAATTTCAGATCATGATAGATTATTCACTAAATGTAGCAGGGAGTGAATGGATAATCATCATTTTTGTGGCACTGGTTTTGATTTTAGGTACAGGAAAACTTCCAGGGGCTGCAAGAAAACTTGGAAAAGCAGTAAATGAATACAACAAAGCAAAAAATGACATTCAGCAAAGTATGAAAGAAGTTACAGAAGAAGCACCAAAGATTTCAGGACCAGTAGAATCAGAGAGACAAAAACTAGAGACAATTGCAAGATCAATTGGAGTAAAGGTTGATGGAAAGACAGATGAGGAATTGAGAAAAATAATTGCAGATAAAATTGGTCAAAGAAAGATAGACGAGCCAGAAAATAGCAAGTAATTACTTTGATTTTTTAATTCGATACAGGTCTTTGTCTAGTCGCTTTTTTGCAAATTTGTAATAGTCTGGAACAATTTCAAATCCAAGATATTTTCTACCAAGAGATTTACTTACAACTGCAACTTGTCCTGAACCAAGAAATGGATCAAGGACAATGTCTTTTTTTTCACTAGAATATTCTAAGAGTTTTCGAATCAATTCAGAGGGAAGTTTAGTTGGAGTTTTTTCATCCCCAGTCCAGTATTCTCTTTTGATATCCCAGACATCCTCCTTGTCTTTGTAGTGAAGACTGCGACCATCCTTTGTTTTGTCTTCTTTTTTGAACCTAGAAAATGGAAAGAATTTTCGTTTTTTGTCATCTTTGCAGACATAAAGGCAGTGATAGTGAGATGTTACAAACTTCTTTTTTGTAACTACACCAAATTGGTACTTCCAGATTATGTGGTTGATGGTGACAAATCCAACATCATCAAGGGCACGCAGAATGTCTTTGAGGTTATTCCATCCTGAAAATACATACATGCTTCCAGAGTCCTTTAGGATTCTATAGACCTCACTCATCCAAGAAAATGTAAAGTCATAGTAGTCCTCAGGTTTGATTTCATTATATCCTGAGAGTACACGAGATGATGTTCTGTTGTAATTTGCTTTTTTTGCCTTGAAATTTATGGCAAAAGGTGGATCGGTAATTACCAAATCAATCTTGTTTTTAGGAATAGAACTCATTCCATCAATACAGTTTTGATTGTAAATTTTGTTAATCTCGATTTTTTTCATTTTTAAATTCAAGACCAGTTCCTAGCATAATAATGTCATGGGTAAAGCCTATGAAGTAACAATAAATCACTAATCATTTCTTAGCAAATAGATCTTGAAACTATCATGTCCAAAATGCAAGTCGAGAATTGAGATACAAAAGACATTCAACAAGAAAATGCATGTTTCATGTAGTAATTGTGGAATAGAAGATCTACTAGAGTTCTCAAAGAATGTAGATGAAGTGTTTTTGGAATTTCTTTCAAGATATGACAAGGGTCTAGTATCAGAGAAAGGACTTTCTGAAGGCCTCAAAGATGAGGGAATTGTACGTGCTGAAGTTGAAATCAAAAATATGATTGGCAAAAACAATCCAGACAAAATCACTGAAGA
This sequence comes from Candidatus Nitrosopumilus sp., assembly GCA_042138585.1. Lineage (GTDB taxonomy): Archaea > Thermoproteota > Nitrososphaeria > Nitrososphaerales > Nitrosopumilaceae > Nitrosopumilus. The sequence continues at coordinate 3,379 of JBHITY010000047.1, read as the reverse complement.
AATTCTATATTCAAAAAAAGACTATGTTTCACAATACAAGGTTTTGAGCAATCCTGAGCCTAAAATGGGCTGCAAAGTTGAAGATTTGGGGTTAGATGAATCAATTACAGATCATCTCAAGGAATTGGGAATAGAGCAGTTTTACAAATTCCAAGAAGAGGCAATTGGAGAGATTGCTTATGGAGAAAACGTAGTAATTGAAGCCCCAACTGCATCAGGAAAAACTGAAGCATTTTTGATTCCAGTAATTCAGAGAATAAAAAAAGATTCTAGTGACGGAAACGTCTTTGCAATCTTTGTCTATCCAACAAAGGCACTTGCACGAGATCAGTTCCCCAAAATCAAAAAGTTTGCAGAAAAGATTGGGGTAAGAGTAGAGGTCTTTGATGGAGACACAAAACAAAATGATAGAAGGGAAATTATTGAAAACCCACCACAGATTCTTGTCACAAACTTTGATGTGCTGCATTACCACATGTGGCACCAGACAAAGTTCTCATCAATATTGACATCAACTAGAGTTCTAGTTACAGATGAAGCACATGTGTATTCAGGAATTTTTGGCTCTAATGTCCATTACATCATAAAGAGACTCAAACGAATCTGTACAAACAAGTTACAGTTTGTTGCAGCGTCAGCTACACTTGAAGATGCAAAAGAGTTTTGTGAGAAGTTGTTTGGAGAAGAGATGCAAAAAATTCAGGGGTCAGGAAAGAAAGGCCAGACAGATTTTGCAATGCTTTTCCCATCACTTAGAACGCAAAGGGCTTTGATGGTAGAGCTCACAAAAAAACTTACTGATAAAAATCACAAGACCATGGTCTTTAACAACTCTCATCTAAACTCTGAACTTTTGGCAATACAGGCAAAAAAGCAAAAGGTCAACATCAAAGTTCACAGGGCAGGACTGATGGCAAATTATCGTACATTTGTTGAAAAGCAGTTCAAAGATGATTTACTTGATGCGATTTCATGCACTCCCACGCTTGAATTAGGCATAGATGTGGGAAATGTAGACTGTGTCATCTCATCAACCATTCCAGTTAATCGATTAATTCAGAGGATTGGAAGAGCATCAAGAAAAGGTCAGAGAGGTTATGCATTTTTGGCATTGGGAAATGACCCAATCTCACAGTATTACAAGAATCACCCAGATGACTATTTTGAGGATACAGAAAAAACATACATCGACCCCAAGAATCCATTTGTTGAAGAATTCCAAGTACTGGCAATGGCATGTGACAGACCAATCTCAAAACACGAGCTCAAAGAGCATCAAGAAGTAATCGAACACCACATCATCAAAGAAAATCTAAAAGAATTCAACAATAGAATAATTCCAAATTTTGATAAAATCAATTCTTTACTCAATGAATACAGCATTAGAGGAATAGGGCAATCAATTGATATTTTCTTAAATGGCAAAAAGGTGGGAGACAGAATCCTACCAATCGCATTAGAAGAATTGCACAAAGATGCAATCTATTTTCTTGCAGGAATTCGCTACAAAGTAAAAGAGTTTGATTATCCAGAAAAAAATTATGCAAAGATTGAGAAAATTCCTAGAGACTATCCCTACTATACAAAGGCATTAACTGAAGAGTGGCCAACAATTGAAACAGTTTTTGAGAGAAGAGTTGCAAATGGTGTAGAAGTTGCCTTTTGCAAATTACATATTGAGAAAAAAGTGTACGGTTATGTCAACATTGAGCTTGGACAAGAAGTAACACAGGGAGAAAAAGTTCTACTTGATGCACCACTAGAATATGATTTTGTTACAAAAGGAATTGTCTTTCATGCGCCAAGGCCTCTCAAAGTTATGGAAGAGTCTGAAGATGAAGAGTACACAGAAGCTAGTGGGTATCACGCAACAGAGCATGTGGTAATTGAGGGAAGCAATATGATTACTGGAGGAGTCTCGCAGGATTTGGGAGGCATATCATTAGGCACATCAGGCTTGATTTTCATCTATGATGGTGCCATTGGCGGAAGTGGGGCAAGCAAAGCACTCTATGACAGATTTGAGCAGGCACTTGAGAGAAGCATGTTCATTGTAAAGGAGTGTCCATGCAAAAATGAAGCAGGATGTCCTCGATGTACTTTCTCTTACAGATGTGGAAACAACAATGAATATTTGCACAAGTATTCAGCACTGGAGATTTTGGAGAGAATCAACAAGGGTGAGAAAACAGAACTGGTTGATCCTACTGAAGGAGACAGACCTTTAGTATAATCAAAATGGGATAAATATAACAAAAATTTAGAGACCTTATGCAAAAGGTTGCTCTTGTAACTGGAAGTTCTTCAGGAATTGGATTAGAAACAGCACTAGCACTTGCAAAAGACGGATATCATACATTTGCCAGTATGAGAGATACATCAAAAGCAGGTGAATTAGAAAATGCTGCAAAAAAAGAAAACCTTCCAATTGAAGTAATAGAGCTTGATGTAGATAAAGAAGAGTCAATCATATCAGCAATAAAAAAAGTAATCGACTCATCTGGAAGACTAGATGTATTGGTCAATAATGCAGGGTATGGTCAGTTTGGATGTACTGAAGATGTATCACTTGATGATTTTAGAAAACAGTTTGAAACTAATTTTTTCAGCATTGTGAGAATTATTCAAGAGGTTGCACCAATTATGAGAAATCAGAATTCAGGAAATATAATTAACATTAGTTCTGTTGTAGGAAGAATGGGACTGCCAGGTTCTCCAGCATATATCAGTTCAAAGTTTGCATTAGAAGGATTGGGAGAATGTTTACGATATGAATTGGGTCAGTTTGGAATAAAGACCACATTAATTGAGCCAGGAGTTATCAAGACAAACTTTTTTGAATCAATGAAGATTCCAGATTCAAAGGCAGACCCAAAATATAAGGAATTAACAGACCATATCTTGGCAGGTCTTAAGATGATGGTTCAGATGGGAACTGCTCCATCACAAGTAGCTGAAGTAATTATCAAGGCAATTCATGATGATGAGATGCTCCCCAGATATGTTGTTGGAACAGATGCTGCCATGTTCATGGAGGCAAAAAAGATGAAAACAGACATAGAATTTGAGAAATACATGAGTAAAGAGCTCTTTCCAGGATAGTATCTCTTGTTCGTTAACTTGATATACACATAGATCTGAATTTTTGTCAAAGTCCGCAATTTTGAAGTGAAGAAGAATGAAATGGAAAACTCTACAACATAACGGAATCTTGTTCCCTCCCGCCTATGAGGCACAAGGAATCAAGGTAAAGATCAAGGGAGAAAAAGTCGACCTCAATTTAGACCAAGAAGAGATGATTTACCAATGGGCAAAAAAGAAAGACACTCCATATGCTCAGGACAAGGTTTTTCAAAATAACTTTACAGCAGATTTTGCA
>JBHITY010000046.1:0-7601 GCA_042138585.1 Candidatus Nitrosopumilus sp. | reverse complement strand
TTTTCTCACATCCAGTCAACTCTTATATTGTTAGTACCAAAAGCAAATTTATGAAATCAGCCAAAATTCCGGGCCCAAACGAACCTTTAACAATATCTGAATCTGAAAATCCAAAACCTTCTGGAACTCAGGTTTTACTCAAGGTAAAATCTGAAGGTGTATGTCATAGTGATTTGCATCTGTGGGAAGGTGGATATGACCTTGGAGATGGCCAATTTTTGAAAGTAACTGATCGTGGTGTAAAATATCCTGTTACTCCTGGTCATGAAATAGTTGGAACTATTGAAGAAGTTGGAGAAAATGTCTCTAATGTTTCTGTAGGCGATGATGTACTAGTTTTCCCATGGATGGGGTGTGGTGAATGCCCTGCATGTAAAGTTGGAAATGAAAATCTATGTGATGCACCAAAATCTATGGGTTTATTTCAAAATGGCGGCTATGCTGATTATGTTTTAGTTCCAAATTCTAAATATTTAGCAAAACTTGATGGTGTTGATCCTGATGCTGCAACTTCTCTTGCATGTTCTGGATTAACTGCTTACACTGCTATTAAAAAAGCAAATCAAAACTCTCCTGAGTTTATCGTAATAGTTGGCGCTGGTGGATTGGGATTGATGGGTGTTCAAATTGCAAGTGAAATCACTAATGCAAAAATTATTTGTGTTGATCTTGATGATGCAAAATTAGAAACTGCAAAAGAGATGGGCGCTCATTTCACTGTAAATTCTAAAGATCCTGAAACTGTTCAAAAAATCATGTCTATATGTAATGATAAAGGTGCTGACAGTGTAGTTGACTTTGTTAACGCCCCTCCAACTGTTAAAACTGGTTTGGCCGTGTTGAGAAAAAGAGGTAATCTTGTTCTAGTTGGATTATTTGGCGGCTCTTTGGAGTTGTCTCTTGTAACAGTTCCTCTCAAATCCATTACAATTCAAGGTGCATACACTGGAAATTATAATGACATGGTTGAACTGCTAGAACTTGCAAGAAAAGGAACCATAAACCCAGTTATCTCAAAAAGATATTCACTTGATGAAGCAAATGCTGCATTACAAGATTTGAAAGATCGTAAAATCCTTGGACGTGCAGTTATCAATCCATAATCAATATTGAAAATCTTATTAAATCAAAAAATTGTATGATGAATATTGGATCTTAAAACGGGGAGTGAAGTGGCCCTTGCACATTTAAAAAATAAACAATTCATTACTGCTCATACATTATTCACTAATCAAGCTGAATCTGTAAAAAAATCAGAACCTGTAAAATCTGCACTACTGTATTTACTTGCAGCTGAATGTAAAAAACAACATGGAAAAGAATCTGAAAAAGAAATTGAAGAAGCTGGAAATTTATTTTTAAAGTATTCTAAACTAAAAGATTCTGAAAATGTAAAAGGTGCATTACTTTGTGCATCCAAATGTTTTTTGAGTTTAGGTGAGTTTGACAAAGCAAGAGACACATATCAAAAAGCAAAGACAATGTTTTCTGCACCCATTCAAGTCACAAGACCAATTGTAATTGTAGATGACAGTAAATCAATTGCCTTGAAATTACAAACATATGTTGAAAAACTTGGATACACTGACATTCAAGTATATGAAAATGGAAAAAGTGGTATCAAAGGATGTAAGAATTTATTTTCTGAAGGAAAACACCCAATTCTTCTTTTAGATATGGGATTACCTGATCTCACAGGTGATGAAGTTGCAGAAAAATTGCTTAAAGAAAAATTGGATTTGCAAATTGTAGTTATTACTGCAGATGAGAAAACAACTGAACGTGTAAACAAAACACTAAGCTCTGGTGTTTCTGCATTTATTCAAAAACCTTTCACACTAGATGAAGTCAAAAAAGCAATTGATGTAGCAGAAGCTGAATATTCTCTATTACAATAACAGCAACGACATGTTGAGAATATTTACATCTCTAATGTCTATCTCGTTAATTCTATAATCGATTAATTCTTCAGAGAATTTCTCTACAATTTTCTCCGATGTATTGTCTTTTTCAGATTCAACCTGAACAATCACTTGCATGTTCCATTCCCCTTCCATATTTGCAACAAGAACGTAATTGTCTAATTTTTTTACAAAATCTGTAATAGAATCTCTAACTGTTTCTAATGATTTTGATGGTTTTAATTTCATCATTACTGATTGGTATTTGTTAATTCCAGAAACATCAGTTAGAACTGCTTTGTATCCTTTGATAATTCCACTTTTTTCCAAACGTTCTATTCTTTTTCTGATTGTTCTATCTGATACATCATGTCCTGATTTTTCTAATTCTGCTGCAATCTCCTTTGAAGGGGTTCTCGCATTATTGTTAAGAATCTCAATAATTTTTTGATCTACTTTATCTAAATTGGACCATGCATCTTCACTCATACCACTCTGTAAATCTAATGCCTTTTGAATTTTTGGTTAACTTTAATCCCAGTAATGGGAAAACTGATTATTCTTCTAAGAACCAACCTGATTCAAACTGATCACTATCTTTTTCCTCGCCAATTTCTGTTGCAAACCTCCAAATGAACGGCATATCTGTATCCATTTGCTCTTTAATTTTTAACAAAGACTCTGTTTCAGAATTCAAATTTTCATCTGCTGTTTTGTACTCTTTACAAAACTTACATTTCTCATCAAGTGTTATTGGGTCTGATTCGATTAGTGGGTATGTTTTACATGCTAGAGGTCTATCTTTGTAAATCCTACATGGAAATCCATTATGAGGTGATTTGTTACCGCTTTCTGTATCTAGAAATGGACAAGTGTTTCCATTCTTCTCAATTCCCATCATTTGATATGCTAAAATTTTTGATGGACTAGATTTTCTATCAGTTGATACTCCTATTCTTGGTAAAATTTTAACATCTAGATTATTTTCTTTTGCTAATTTTTCAATTTTTTCTTTTTCATCTGGTAATATCAAAACCCCAATCTTTCCAAATTTTTTACTTGGATAGTATTCTCTTTCAATGCAGCACTGAGAGCACTCATCGACACACCTGAATTCCACAAATTCTTTGTATTTTTAACGCATAAAACTCATTATGAAAATCAAAAACCTATCAGTTATATGCTCATGATGTGAATTACTATCATGGGTAAGCGCCAAGTAAAAAGTGAAAGTGCACTAAAAGAAATTCGTCTTCCTGAGGAGGGTGAATTATTTGGTAGAGTTCTCAAGATGCTTGGTGGTGAAAATGTCCTGATCAAATGTACTGACAATGTTACAAGACGAGGTAGAATCAGAGGAAAACTCAAGAGAAGAGTTTGGATAAGAGATAACGATATTGTAATTATTGCACCTTGGGACTTTAATGAAGCTGAAAAAGGTGACATTGTTTGGAGATTCACACTTCCTCAAGTTGAATGGCTAAAGGAAAATGGACACATTCCAAAAGATTTCTAATTTAATGCCTTAGTTAATATAGTGAAGAAATTATTTCAAAACCAAATGGAACAAGGTACCGTAAAATGGTTTAACCGTACTAAGGGCTTTGGTTTTATTGAAAGAGAAGGTGGAGACGATCTATTTGTTCACAAAACAGATGTTGACGGATTCATTAACGAAGGCGATAAAGTCGAGTTTGAAATCGGTGAAGGCAAAAAAGGCCCAGCCGCACAAAAAGTCAAAAAAACAGAGTAGACAATGAATTTTTAATTTAAGATTTCATATTTTGTTTTCTTAACCTAGTCTATCTTTTTCTTATTTTTACAATTAATCTCAAAAGTTTGTGGTCCCGCGGGGCGGAGTTGAACCACCGACAACCCGGTTTCTGTATGCCTGATATGCTGTTATTCGGTCAGCCATCTAAAGCCAACAACTACAGCCGGAAGCTCTACCAGGCTGAGCTACCACGGGACAAGAAAAACGAAGTTTACTGCTATTAAAAAACTATCGTAGTCCCATGATCTGAATTACTATATACTCATAAATACATGAAAATGGGGGTACCAATAATTGTCTGAATTAAAATTAAGTTATTCAGGATACGTTTGTGCACCTTATTTACACTCACATGAATCGATCGAACTAAAAGAGTCTTGGTTAAATTCAAAAAACATTGAAAGATTGTACTTTGTTACTGGAACATTTTCATCTGAAAGCAAACCCTACTTTTCAGACTCGACAAATCATTATCTTTTAGCAAAATTCAAAGACAGTTCAAAGATTGCAGATAATCTTGTTGAACATAATCAAGAAAAAACATCATTTGTCTTTAATATGAAAGACGATCTTTTCCAACATGAAGTTGTTGGAAACGTCAATTTTGTTTCTGTGTATTATTTGGAATATGGTGAGGATGAAGATATTTCTGAAATTGCTAGTTTACTGGTAAAAAAAGATCAAATTGAGAGTGCAGGAATAGGAAATATGGAAACATTTTGTAAAAATCCTTCTAAATTTACATTCCCATACTCTGAAAACATCATTGTAATTGAAGTTGCAAGTGAGAAGAGTCATCAGAGTGTTAAAAAATACTGTGAGCAAACAAGAAGAGATGCTAACAGAAAAGGTCTGTCAATGACTAATTTGATGAGTCTTTCAATTTTAGAACAGCTAAAGTAGAAAAGTTAAATATTCGAGCAAAACCTGTTTTTTCATGAGTAAACCATCTGATCTTGGTTCGTTAAAAATCGGTTCTTACATTCTATTACCACATTCAGATCAACCAAGTGGAGAACCATGTAGAATCGTTGAATATGACACATCAAAACCAGGAAAACATGGTGCAGCTAAAGCAAGAATTGTTGCTGAAGGAATTTTTGATGGTCAAAAAAGACCACACGTAGGACCTGTCAGTATGCAAATTCACGTACCTATGATTAACAAAAAAGTAGGACAGATTATCTCCATGACCGGTGACACAGTTCAGTTGATGGATTCTGAAACTTTTGAAACAATTGATGTTACATTGATTGATGATGAAGTTAAAGGAAAATTAGACAATGGACAAAATGTCGAATACTGGGTTGTAATGGACAAAACTAAAATCATGCGCATTAAGACATAGTCTGGATGCTGATGATTATCGGAAAAGCCGTCTGATTTATGATGACGATTATGAGTGTTGAAGCGTCCTTTGAATAAACTTAAACAATTGTTGGAATGATTTTTCTATAAAATGAAACTTGCATCTCTCTTTTCAGGTGGAAAAGATAGCACATATGCTATTCACCTGGCACAAAAACAAGGACATGAAGTCAAATGTCTTCTAAGTATATTTACAAAGTCTGATGAAAGTCATTTACTTCATCATCCAAATATTCAATGGACAAAACTCCAGTCCGAATCAATGCAAATTCCACAAATCACTATTAATTCTGATTCTGATGATGTAGATGATGAACTTTCTTTATTGGAAAATCTACTAAAGACTGCAAAGGAAGAGTATGGTATCAAAGGAATAGTTCATGGTGGGATTAAAAGTAATTTTCAAAAAGAAAAATTTGAAAATGTCTGCTCAAAATATGGTCTAACTGTTATTGCACCATTATGGAATCTTGAACCAGAAAAATACATGAATGATTTACTTGAAGCAAATTTTGTTTTTATTATGATTACCGTATCCTCTGATGGATTAGATGATTCATGGTTAGGGAAAACAATTGGACTTTCTGAAATTACATCCTTGAAAAAACTATCTGACAATTTTGGATTTAATCTAAATTTTGAAGGAGGTGAAGCTGAGACATTTGTAATTGATTGTCCTTTGTTTTCTAACTCGATCAAAATTAAACAAGCTGAAAAAAAATGGGATGGATATAGAGGAAGGTTTGAAATAGTGGATGCGGAATTGAATTACAATGCTTGATGGGCTTAAGAGTAGTTTAGGCGATGCAATCAAAAAGATTGTAAAATCCTCAGGAATAGATGAGGAACTTATCAAGGAACTCTCAAAGGATGTTCAAAGGGCATTATTGCAATCTGATGTTAATGTAAGATTGGTGCTTGAAATCACAAAGCACCTCGAAGAGCGTGCTCTCAATGAAACTCCTCCGCCCGGACTCTCTAGAAAAGATCATATTGTAAAAATCCTATATGATGAACTCTCAAATTTGCTTGGAAATGAATCTGAATTTGACTTTAAACCCGGAAAACAAAATAAAATCATCTTACTGGGAATTCAAGGAAGTGGTAAAACTACAGTTGCCTCAAAACTTGCTAAATTTTTGACTAGACAAGGATACAAAGTTGGCGTTATCGGTGCTGATACATACCGACCTGGTGCATTGGTCCAACTCAAAACAATGTGTGAAAAATCTAATGTTGAAGTATATGGTGAAGAAAACAACAAAGACTCTCCAAGTATTGTCCAAAGTGGACTAAAGCATTTTGAAGACCAACCATTAGATGTTATTCTTATTGATACAGCTGGACGTCATAAAGAAGAACAAGATCTTCTTGAAGAGATGGATAGAATTAACAAAGTTGCTGACCCAGATTTAGCATTACTTGTAATTGATGGAACAATTGGACAACAATGTTTCAATCAAGCCGAAGCATTCCACAAGACAATTCCTGTAGGCGGCGTAATAATTACAAAATTAGATAGCTCTGCAAAGGGTGGTGGTGCACTTGCTGCATCTGCTGCAACTGGTGCACAAATAATGTACATTGGTACTGGTGAGAGAATTGATGATTTAGAAAAATTCTCTCCAACAAGATTTGTCGGACGTTTGTTAGGCATGGGTGACATTCAAGCCGTTTTGGATTTGGCAAAACGTTTGGAAAGTGAAAGTGATGATGACCGAATGAAAAGAATTTCCAGTGGAAAAATGAACATGGAAGATTTCCTTTCTCAATTAGAAGAAGTAACTAAGATGGGTTCATTGCAAGGAATTCTTGAAAGTATGCCTGGTCTTTCTGGAATGGTAAAAGATGATCAAGTTAACCAAATGGAGGGGCGAGTTACAAAATGGAGATACATTATCCAAAGTATGACTACTCAAGAAAAGGCAGACCCAGAGGGACTGTTAAATTCCTCTAGAATCAAAAGAATCGCACGTGGTTCAGGCTGGCCTGAAGGTGAAGTTAAAGAATTGATCAAAAATTACAAAAATTCTAAGAGTATGATGAAGGCATCAAAAGGTAGACAAATGCAAGGCACTCTTAGAAGAATGGGATTGGGTTAGTATTCCAAACAAATTTTCTACAACATGACTACCTATCAGAAAATTGCACCCCTCGCAAATCAAATATTAAAAAAATATGATTTATGTGACCATTGTCTTGGAAGATTATTTTCTAAGAAACTCCATCTTTCATCAAATAAACTTCTCGGAAAAAAATTAAAGAAAAACTCAAAATCTAATCAAAGGTGCTATGTCTGCAAAAACCTGTTTGAAAATTTGAATCATTTTTTGAATATGATGCTTGATTCTGTGTCATTTTACTCCTATTCTACATTTAGTGTAGGTGCAACCATAAAACCCTCCATAATAGATCGGGATGATACTATTCGCTCAAAGTACAAACTAAAAGGTATTGACGGAATTAAGACTGACATCACAAAAGAATTAGCAAAATTATTCTCTAAAAAAACTAAAAAAACATTTGATTATCTGGATCCTGAAATTGTCTTCACTGTA
>JBHITY010000045.1:0-7610 GCA_042138585.1 Candidatus Nitrosopumilus sp. | reverse complement strand
CAATTTCTATTGTTGAAACGTTTCTGGTTCTACCGTCTTGTGACTCTAATGATTCTGAGCCTATTTTGATTTCTCCGATAGAGTATCCTGCATTTTCTGTTTTTCTTGCAATGATTTGAGCTACATCCACAGCACGTCCAATGCTGAGTCCTCTAGCTTTGATGTTTACGGATGGTATGTTTGCCAATTGAATTAATGTTGATGTAACATATGCCATCAATGGCTTTTTACCAATGAATATGGTGTCTCTTGCTTCAGTCGACATGGAAAATTTGGTATTTAAGGATAATTTAAAGCTAGAAGCATTTTTTCTAGTATGAGTAAATTTTTTTTGAAAGATTTGAACCATTATTAACTAGAAAATAGGATTTTGTTTAGAATTTGGAAAATATTGTAAAAGTTCTAGAATCTGGAAGTAGTGAAGAAAAAATCAAAATTTTAGAGACTCTAGATAAAACAGACAATCCAGAAGTTTTAGAAAAAATTATTTCAAAATTAGATGATGATGATATCAAAGTGAGAGGAGAAGCATTTAGTTCACTTGTATTAAATAAAAATAAAATTTCAGATTTTTTAATTCAAAATTTGAATTCTACTAGTAAGAACATCAGAGGTTTTGCAGCGCTAGCATTAGCAAACAGAAATGAAACAGTTGCAATTCCTAACATTACAAAACTTGCAAGAGATGAACGTTCAATGGTAAGATCATGTGCAATTGGTGCACTAAATCATCTGAAAGCTAAAGAAGCTAAAGATATTTTTCTAGATTCAGTTTTAGATACAAATGTAGAAGTAAGAAAAAGTGCATTGCAGGGAATAATTAATCTAAAATTTCCAATTTCTCAAGAAAGAATTAAAGAAATTTCAAAAGATGCAGATTCTGAATTACTAAAAATGCTTGCAAAATTAAAAAAGTAATGGTGGACCGGAAGGGATTTGAACCCTTGATCCGATGCATGCCATGCACCTATCCTACCAGACTAGACGACCGGCCCACATTCAGAATTCTGAATCAATTACATTTTTCAAATTGGTTATTAACGTTTAGCGGTCAAACACAAAATCGATGTATGAAATTAACACAATATATTTAACCGTCAATATTATGATTGAATCGTTATGGTAGTAGATAACAAAGCAACAATCACATATGTTCAGTTATTAAAAGAAGATCTTGTAATTATTAGATTAGTTCCAAAAGAAGGACCAGTTCCAGAGTACAAAGCGGGTCAATTTATCACACTTGGATTGCCAAATCCTGTTGAGGGCGGAAAAATTGTTAGAAGAGCATATTCAATTGCATCACATCCAGAAAACAGAGATTACATTGAGCTTGTAATTAGATGGGTTAGAAAACCACTTCCAGGAAGATTAACTACACAATTATTCAATGCAAAAGAAGGAGATGAAATTCTCTGGTTAAAACCAACTGGCAGAGCATTATTAATCAACGAAGAACTTCCAAACGGAGAAAAAGACAATAGAAGAATAATCTGTATAGGTGGAGGAACAGGTCTAGCACCTTTTGTTAGTTTTGCACAGCATCTACATGATTCAGGAGACAAACGAGAGATTGTTGTACTGCACGGTGCCAGCTATGTGGATGAATTGAGTTACAAAGATCTGTTAACTGAATTAGAAAATGAGAGTATTAGTAGAGGAAAGAATGAATGGAACTTTAAGTATAGAGCAGCAATCAGTAGACCTCAAGAATGGTTCAACAGGTCATGGGCAGGTCAAGTAGGCAGAGTTGAAACATTCCTAAGACCAAGAGATAATGGAATGTCTCCATTAGAAGAATTAATTGGAGATAAAATTACTAAAGAAAATACAATATTCTATGTTTGTGGCTGGCAAGGTACAATTGATGGTGTGATGGATTTCTTAAAACCAAAAGGCTTTGTCACAGAACATGACAAACGTGAAGACGGAAGCTTTGAAGTCAAATACGAATCATACGGATAAAATTTTTAAAAAATCAATCATTGAAATATGAGATTTGTTTAGTGAATCTAATTGATTACTGCACTATATCTTGCACATCTTAATCCTGTTACAAAAGCTCATGTAGAAATTATTGAGGAATTAAAAAAAGATGCAGATATTGTAAAGGTAATGCCTGTTGTTTTCAAAGATGGCGAAAAAGAGATCAATAGTAAGAGTTTTCCATTTAATTTTGAAACCAGAAAAAAAATGTTAGAATCGGTATTTGGAGATTCTATTCAAATTACTGATGATTATGCATTTTTTGCACCATTTAAGAAATACATGCCACCATTACTATCACCAAAATCATGGAAACTACGTAAGCAAATTTTACGAGGAGTTGAAGGAGAATATTTTTCATATACGGGCGACAAAGCTGAAGGATACATGTTGAAGATGTACAGATTAAAACCAAAGATAGGAGAAAGAAAATCACTTTCAGCAGCATCAGTGAAAGAAAAATTGTATGATGCAGCACTTGGAAAAGAATCATCATGGAAAGAAGACGTTCCTGAAAACATAGCTAAAGTGATAGAAGAAGATTGGAAAACTGTTGAGAGATTTGCGGATTTGGAAGATATGACAACAAGGGTAGCTGGGATGAAATTTCCAAAAGAAGGCTGGTCTAAATAAATAGAGATTAATACACTACAGGTGAAAATTTCCTATGAAACTTCCACTTTCAAAATATGTTTGGTTTGATGGAAAATATGTTCTAACAGAAAAAGCACAGGTGCCAATTACAACACATGCAATACACTATGGAACATCAATCTTTGAGGGAATTAGAGCATATTGGAATGGAGAAAATCTTCATGTCTTTAGACTAGATGAACATGTAAAGCGATTTAGAAAATCAGGACAATTTTACAATATTTCACTAAATTTTTCAGACAAAGAGATTACAGACGCAATAACAGGCATATGCAAAAAAAATAAACTCAAAAAATCATGCTATATCAGACCATTTTATTTTGTTGGAGATTACGGAATAAGTCTACATGTCACTGAAAAAGCTCCAACAAATGTTGCAGTATTCACATTCCCATTTGGAGATCTATTTAACAAAAATGGTATTTCTGCAGGAATTGTCTCTTGGAGAAAATTCTCAGACATGTCAACCCCACCCCAAGCAAAGATGGGTGGAAATTATCTAAATTCAATTATTGCAACACAAGAGGCAAAAAGAAATGGTGTAGATGAAGCAATTTTGCTAGATCATAATGGAAATGTCAGTGAAGCACCTGGTGAGAATATCTTTATTGTGAGAGAAGGTCAAATGGCAACCCCATCATTAGCATCAGCAGCGTTAGAAGGAATTACTCGTGATGCAGTTATCAAAATTGCAAGAGATTTGGATATTGAGATAGTTGAAAGAGACATTACACGAAGTGAACTAGCAATGTCAGATGAGATATTTCTAACTGGAACTGCGGCTGAAATTACACCTATAATTTCACTTGATGGAAAGAAAGTAAGTAATGGAAAACCAGGAGACATTACAAAGAAGATGATGGAAGAGTATACAGACATAGTAATGAACAAAAATGTTGATTACGCTCATTGGTTAACTGCGGTGTATTAGATGAAAATTGTTCAAATAGGTACAGGAGGATGGGGTAAAAACCATGCTAGAATCTTATCAGAACTAGGAGTTCTTGGTGCAATTTGTGATGCAGACGCACAACGTAGTAAAGAATTTGGAGAAAAATACTCTGTTAATCACTATGATTCACTTGAGAATATGCTAGTATCTGAAGAATTTGACGGAGCATTTGTTGTTACGCCAACATCCACTCATGCAAATATTGCAAAAAAATTACTTGAGGCAAAAAAACATGTTTTTGTTGAAAAACCTCTCACTTACAAAACTCAAGAAGGTGAGGAACTAGCAAAACTTGCAGAAAAAAACAAAGTAATTCTAACATGTGGATATATTGAGAGGTTCAATCCTGCAGTAGGAGTTGTAAAGAATTTTGTTAAAGAAAAAAAATATGGTGATTTGCTTATGCTAGAATTTCATAGAGAAAATAGAATGCCGCTTCACATTAAGGATGTAGGTATAATCTATGATACTTCAGTTCATGATATTGATACCGCAAACTGGTTATTTGATGAAATGCCAAATGTTGTATTTGCAAGATCAGGACAAATTAAACATGAACATGAAGATTTTGCAACAATTATGTTGGGATACAAAGATAACAAAGTTGCAATCATTACCTCAAATTGGATTACACCAAAAAGAATTAGAAAGTTTTATGCAATTTGTAATGAGGCAAGAATTTCATCAGACTTTATCACGCAAGAGATCAAAGTGGAAAAACAAGAAGAGATTGAAAATATAGAAAATAAAAAACAAGAGCCTTTGTTAATAGAAATTCAAAGTTTTCTTGATGCCATAGAAGGGAAAGACGAGCACATTGTAAAAGCACAGCAAGCAGTTAATGTTACAAAGATTGCCGAAGCTGCACTTTTATCTAGTCAAAAAGGAGTTCCAATATACTTAGATCTGAAATGAACAAAACTATGATTGACATACTAGCATGTCCAATTGATAAGAATCATCCCTTAGAATTATTTGAGGTAAAAGAGAAAGACAACATAGTTTCAGAAGGGGCTTTGTTTTGTACTAAATGCTCAAGATTTTATCCAATAATTGAAGAAATTCCAATTATGCTACCTGACGAATTACGTGACAAAAAACAAGAGATACAATTTTTAGAGAATTTCAAAGATAAATTGCCTGAAAAAATTATTACAAAGGCAAACCCATGGCATTTGTAGAAAATGGTAACAAATTTTATTTCAGATAAAGCAAAGATTGGTCAAAATGTATCAATTTGGCATTTTACCTATGTTGGAGACAACGTTGAGATTGGAGATAATGTAAAGATTGGATCACTTGTGCACATTGATTATGATGTAAAGATTGGAGACAATACAAAGATTGAAGGTTCAGCTTACATCCCCCCACTTTCAAGAATCGGAAAAAATGCTTTCATTGGACCTGCTGCAGTATTAACAAATGATCCTTATCCAATGTGTGATAAAATGGTCGGAGTTACAATAGAAGATGGTGCAATAATTGGAGCACGAGCAGTGATAAAAGCAGGAGTAACTGTTGGAAGAAATAGTGTTGTTGCAATGGGAGCAGTTGTAACTAGAGATGTTCCTGAAAATGTTGTTGTAATGGGTTCACCAGCAACAATTAGAAAAACTAGAGAAGAGTACGATAAAAAACAAAAAGAGTGGTTAGAGAATTAAGATTTTATTTCTTTTCTAAAGATCCAATTTTTCATCTTGGATAAGACTAAGATCCAAATAACTACAAGAATAATTGCAATGACAGCTTTAATCACAGATGCAATAAACCAATTTGCATCACCATATCCTGTTACTTCAATTGGTCCAAGAATTGTAACCACAATACCTCCACCAATAATGATTAGAGTCCACATTGCAAACAAAAATCCATAAATTCCAGATTTCAAAGTGAAACTCCCATCATAAATGCAGTAATTACAGCCAAAATTCCAGAAAATATTGCTAGTTTGAAAATTGCAACCCCTACTTGTTTTTCTGATAAAGGACCTCCCGCTAGAATCAATCTTACCAAAGTTACAGGTGCTGTTTTATCATTAGTAGATTTTAGTTTGAAATCTTCAGTATGCTCTACAGGTTTTCCTTTGATTTGTCTATGTTCTACAATCTTTTTTACACTTGAGAGGAACAAAAATGAGTTTATGACTGCAGGGAGTAATGCAACGGCTGCAATAATTTCCACACCTCCAACAATTGCTATTGAACCATACATGGCACCTAAAGTTAAAGCTCCCGAATCACCTGGGAAAATTTTACTTGGTATTTTATGATATTTGTAAAATGCTAGAGAAACAAATCCTAAAGGTAAGCTAACAATTGCAATCTCATAGTTTTGTATAATGAATAAACAAATTGACAATGAAAAGCTTGCAATTACCATGAATCCACTTGCAACACCATTTAAAACATCAATAGAGTTGATTGTGTTTCCAGTAATTGGAATCATCAGTATAATTAATCCTAGATAGAGTGCAGGAATTTGTACTTCTCCAAATAAAGGAAATGCTAAATCAGAATCATAAGCACCAAATACAATTATTGGAATAGCAGCAATGGCAAGAGTTGCTGGTTTAAACCAACCTCCCATAACTTTTCTATCATCAACATATCCAATTGCAAATGCAGCAGTAGTTGTAATAATTATTGGAATTATTTCATTTAATTGTAAAAATGCATACAAAATAATTTCTGAAACAATTATTCCCAAAATAATAGAAGGTCCTCCTGGTCTTACAACCATGATGTCTTCTTTTTTGTTCATATCTTTTACAGCCATGTTTCTTTTTTGTAAGAATTTGATAAGGGGAGGAGTTGTCACATAAACAACAAAAAATGCAACAATACATGAAACAATTGCTGGAATGACTAAATCAATCAATATCTAACCCTTCGTAACTCTGCCTTGATGTTATCCGCAATGGTTGAACCAATTTTATCTATTTCTGCTAATTTATTCACAGGAATTTTTGCTAGATCATCAAGACTCTTGATTCCATGTTTGAATAGAATTCTGGCCCTAACTCTACCAATGCCTTTTACCCTGACTAGGTCAAGTAATTCCTCTCTTATTCCATAAGCAATTCTTCTGCGTAAATCACCTAATTCTTCAAGCAAATCTGCCCGTTCAACATGCTTTGCAATCTCTCTTAGGCAATAACAAAGCCAATTCCCAGTCTCAGTCATCCTGTGCATATCTCCAGATTCTATTCCAAGGCTATCTGAGAGGCTAAGTTCAGTAGATTCGGTAATCCAAGATTGAAGAGCCAAGAGACTTCTTGAGCAATCATATTCTGAAATAGGTTCTAAGAGTTCTGAAGAATTGTTTTCTATCATAAGACTTGCTGTTTCATAGTCTTTTTGTCTTAGAGAGAATTTTGGGAAAAACTCTTCACAATTTGATATCAAATGTAAGAATCCAAATGTATGCTTTCTTTCTTCAGATACATTCTCAAGTGCATCTCTAAAGTAAGTAGCTGTAAGTGGATCAATGTATAGCATGGAGGTTTTTTTGCCAAATTCAGTTGCAGCATATCTATCACCCTTTTTTATAATCAAATATTGACTCGAAAGAAAACGTAAGGAGATATCGATTGCAAATTTTACAGTAGCCTTACGAGATTGCATACCTCCAAGTGTTTGTAAAAAAAATTCTAGAATTTCTTCTTTTTTGATTCCAGGATTAGTTACAATTACACTTAGTAAGTGAGTTCTTAGTGATTTATCATCAGTAATTTTAGATTCAATAGGTTCAGGTTCACCATTAATGTAATAGTCAATTAGATCGTCGGTATTTCCATTTCCAACAATGATTGATTCACCATAATCATCATATTGTGGTCTTCCTGCTCGTCCACAAAGTTGTTTGTATTCCAAAATACTAATTGGTCTGTTGGCACCAACCTTTGCATTGTATCTGTTCACATTAGAGATTACAACTCGTCTTGCAGGTAGGTTAACACCTGCAGCTAAAGTTGGAGTTGATGAAAGTAATTTGATAGTTCCATTTCTAAATTCTGTCT
>JBHITY010000044.1:0-7963 GCA_042138585.1 Candidatus Nitrosopumilus sp. | reverse complement strand
CTTTGTCAAAAACCCATTCTGGTAGAACTTCATATGGTCCACATGCAATAAATCCGTACAGAAAATTTCCTCTGTAGTTTGTCATTAAACTACGATCAGCGGTAAGTACAACACGTTTGCCAGACAACTATCACATTTCGTTTAACTATGTTATATATCATTTACGAGGTTAATTTGCCTCTTGAATTGTAAATTTTACTTATTCCTTTTTTCTAATTGTTCTATTTGCAATATTGGCTGCAATCCCGCCTGCTGCAATGCCGTTGTCAATATTTACAACAGATAGTCCTAATGAACAACTCTGAAGCATTGAAGCAAGAGCTGCAATCCCTTTTTCACCATAACCATATCCTACTGATGTTGGAATTCCAATAATTGGAATATCTACTAGAGTAGAAACTAACGTGGCTAGAGCCCCCTCCATCCCTGCTGCTACGATAATACAATCCACATCTTCTTCTACCATCTCTTTTAAAATTGGAAAAATTCTTTGAATTCCTGCTACTCCAACATCATAACTTGTAATGCATTTACAATTCATTGCCTCACAAACTAGTCTTGCCTCTTCGGCTACTCCAATATCTGAAGTTCCGGCAGTTAGAATTCCTACTTTCCCTCCTTGAAATTTAATTGGTTTTTTGAACAATAATAGAGTGGATGATTTTTTTCCTGTCTTGACTTTTACTTTTAGTTTCTTTGCAAATACCTGAATCTTTGGATAATCTGTTTTCTTTAATCTTGACACAATAACTGAATTTGATTTTTCCAGAGTCCGTTTTATGATTTTTTTAATATCTTCTAGTTCTTTTGTTTCAGCAAAAATTATCTCTGGAATTCCTCTTCTCCGTCTTCTGTTGATATCTATTTTGGCAATTCCTTCTATCTCTTCAATTGAATATATTGAAAGAAGTTTCTTTGCATCATTTACTGAAATCTTTCCTGCCTTTACGCCTTTGAGAATTTCATGAGTTTCCAACAATGAGTTTTTGTCTTATGGATAAAAAAAGGCTTAGATTTCAACACCTGAAATTGCGCCTTTGACACTCTCTACAGCTTTGTCAAAGACCTGTTTTTCTTCATCGTTTAGATCTAACTCGATGATTTTTTCTACGCCTTTCTTTCCTATTACTGCTGGAACGCCAATGGTTACATCAGAGTGACCATACTCACCATCAAGATAAGTTGCTACAGGAATTACTTGCTTTCTGTCTCTTACAACAGATTCAACAATTGCAGAAATTGCATTTCCTGGTGCGTGTACTGTGGCACCTTTTAGTTCAATGACTTTTGCTGCAACTTGCTTTGTGTTTTGAACTAGTTCATCTAATTTTTCTTTTGGAAGAAATGATGAAAGTGGAATTCCTGAAACAGATGAGAATCTTGGCAAAGGTAACATGTTTTCACCATGTTCTCCAATCACTAGTGCTCTAATTGAGTCACGAGAGTGTCCAGTTGCTTCGTGAATAAACTGTCTAAACCTTGATAAATCAAGCATACCTCCCATTCCAAACACTCTACTTCTATCAAATCCTGATACCTTGTATGTGATGTATGCCATTGGGTCTAACGGATTAGTTACTGGAATAATCATAGAGTCATCTGCATATTTTTTCACATTTTCTACAACGCTTTTAACAATTGATGCATTAATCTTCAAAAGATCCATACGGGTCATTCCTGGTTTTCTTCCAGAACCTGCAACTACCACTACAATATTGGAACCCTTCATATCTTCAAAATTATTGGAACCTTTTACTTCTACATCGATTCCTTGTTCTGAAAGCATATGGTTGATATCCATTGCTTCTCCCTGAGGAAGTCCTTCAGCAACATCTAGTAACAAAATTTGATCATCTAATCGTTTTAGTGCTGAAAATAATGCGGCATCTCCGCCTACTTTACCTGAACCAATTATAGTAATCATAAAAATCGCTGTTAATTTTCAATAATTAAATCTAGTGAAATTGTAGACCGATCAGACGAATTTATAAGCATTTTTGATATTTTTTAATCAATGGTTTTAGTGATTGATCCTCAAATTGCAGGAATATCTGGAGATATGCTTCTTTCTTCCCTAATTGATTTGGGGGCTGATAAGGAAAAAGTAATTGATGGAATCAAAAAATCTGAAAAATTTTTCTCAAATTCAACCATTACAAAAATTGATTTTCAAAAAACCAAAAAAAGAGGAATTGAAGCTGTTCAACTCCTTTTGGAAATTGATGAAAATTCTCATGAAAGAAAAGGTTCTGAAATAAAAAAAGCAATTAATGATTCAACATTGAATTTAGGTCTCTCAGATAAAGCAAAAACATTTGCTGAATCTTGTATTAATTCACTAATTTCTTCAGAATCCAAAATCCATGGGGTTCCAGAAGATTCTGTGCATTTCCACGAGGCCTCAAGCATAGACACCTTGGTTGACATTGTTGGGATTACAATTGCCTTAGAAGACTTGGGATTGTTTGATGAGAAAATAATTTCCATGCCTGTTTCTGTAGGTGGTGGAAGTGTGACTTTTTCCCACGGCACCATGTCGAATCCTGCAAGTGCAATTCTTGAAATTTTCAAAAACTCTCATCTAAAAATTAAGGGCAATTATGCTAATGAGGAATTGACCACTCCAACTGGTGCCTGCATTTTGGCCAATTTAACAAATACCTGTATGGATTATTATCCTTTAATGAAAATTAATTCGATTGGATATGGTGCAGGACAAAAAGATTTTCAAAATTTCTCAAATGTGCTAAAACTAGTTAGAGGTTCTACAAGTAATTTAGAAAGTGATTCTGTAAAGATTCTTGAAACTAATGTTGATGATATTTCAGGTGAAATACTTGGAAATCTAATCGAAAAGATTATGCAAAAAGGTGCTAGAGATGTTTCAATTTATCATGGTATTACAAAAAAAGGAAGACCTACAAATCTAGTATCTGTAATATGTGATGATCAAAACATTGATGAAATCGTTGACACTTTGGTACTTGAAACTGGTACCTTAGGAATTAGAATATCTGAATCAAATAGATTTGTTGTACCTAGAACAAATGAAAACATCTCTTTGAAACTTGATGGACAATCATTTGATGTGAGATACAAAAAATCAACATTCAAAGGAAAAATTGATTTTAAAATAGAATTTGATGATTTAAAGGAAATATCTAACACAATTGAAAAATCAATTAAAGAAACAGAATCATTACTTCGAAAAGAAATTGAAAAATTGGAGAACTAAATGACAAAATTAGATGAACTAGAAAATTGGTTTGCTGATAAAGATAAAGTTATGATTGCCTTATCTGGGGGTGTTGACAGTGCACTTGTTGCATATGCTGCATATCAAAAATTAGGTGATTCTGCAATTGCAGTAACTGCTGATTACAAAACCTTATCTGAAGAAGAACTCCAAACCGCTAAACAAATTTGCTCTGAAATTGGAATAACTCAACTTTTCTTAGATTACAATGAACTTGAAAATGAAGAATTTACAAAAAATGATTCGACTAGATGTTTTCATTGTAGGCTCGAATTAGGAGATCATCTCATAAAACTGGCCAAAGAACATGATGTTGATGTAATTGTTGATGGGACTAATTTAGATGATTTAGGTGATTATCGACCAGGAATCGATGCCTTACGCCAAAACGGGATTAGGAGTCCTCTTGTCGAAACAAATCTTTCAAAAACACAAATCAGACAAATTGCAAAGTCTGTAGGACTATCAGTTCACGATAAACCCTCAAACTCTTGCTTGGCCTCACGAATTCCCTGGGGTCAAAGAGTCACAGCTGAGAGATTAACTAGAATTGAATTTGGTGAAACCATTGTCAAGCAACTGACCAAAGTTAAACAAGTTCGTGTCCGTGATTTTGATGGGTCTGCAAAAATTGAAGTGGAAAAAAATGACATTTCTGAATTTGATAATCTTGTATTAGAGAAAATTACAGAAAAATTAAAAATGATTGGATTTACTTCCGTTGAAGTTGATCCAGAAGGCTATAAACCAGGAAAAATTAACGTGATTGCAGATTGATTTATCTTGATAATGCTGCATCTACTCAAATTCATGATGATGTACTTGAATCCATGCTTCCATATCTCAAAGAACAGTATGGAAATCCATCATCCATCCATCGCCATGGTAGATTATCCCGTAAGGCAATCGAAAAGGCAAGAAAACAAATTGCATTTTTGATAAATGCAGATCCTTCTGAAATTTTTATCACTTCTGGAGGAACTGAATCTAACAATACTGCATTGCGAGGGATTGCAACTAAACACTCTTCAGGTCAAATCATAACTTCTTCAATTGAGCATGATGCAATTTTAGAGCCATGCAAAAAATTGTCTCAAGAAGGATTTGATGTAGTTTATCTTCCTGTGGATAACTTTGCTATGATTAATCTCTCTGATCTCAAAGATTCGTTCTCTGACAAAACTCGAATCGTTTCAATTATGTTTGGAAATAATGAAGTTGGTACGATTCAACCAATCGGAGAAATCGCTAAACTTTGTCAGGAACATGGCATTGTGTTTCATACTGATGCTGTGCAGGCAGTAGGAAAAGTACCAATAGATGTTCATGAGTTGGGCGTGGATTTACTATCAATTTCTTCCCATAAGCTATATGGACCAAAGGGAATAGGGGCTTTGTATATCAAAAAAGGAACTCTCCTCAATCCCATGATTTTAGGTGGAGGACAAGAACATGGATTTCGGTCTGGTACTGAAAATGTAGCAAGTATTGTAGGGTTTGGTAAGGCATGTGAAATTGCAAAATCAAATTTGAATGAGAATATCTCTCATATGAAAAAACTACGCGATACCTTGGTTCAAAATGTTTCTGATGAAATTTCCCAAGTAACCATAAATGGACATCCTGAATCACATTTGCCAAATAATGCTCACTTTACTTTTCTTGGTGTAAATGGCGAAGATCTAATCATCAAACTTGATGAGTATGGTGTTGCAGCTTCTACTGGTTCGGCATGTTCTGTACATACTCAAAAAGCATCTCATGTTTTACAAGCAATGGGATTCTCACATGAACAAATCACTGGTTCATTAAGATTAACAACTGGAATGTTCAACACTCAAAAAGAAATTGCGCAGACAGTAGAAATTCTAAAAAAAGTTGTCGAAGAATTAAGATCAGTATCCCCTTTCAAAGAAAAATATTCTTTTTCAAAAAACTAAATTTTCATCTGAAATCTATTTCTTGTTAGAACTACTGTTGCCATAATTCCAACTAGTAAAATCATCATTGCAATTGTTCCAAACTCTGGAACAATGTAAGTTCCAATAATCTCAATATCTGAATCACCTTGCTCAAAATTGATAGTAATCACTCTGGAATCTGAGTGTACCACTGATTCTTGATATGGAACCTCCACTCCGTCAATTAGAATGATAAAGGTGTCATCTTTTCCATCTTGTTTTTCAGCCCCGATAAATTCTCTTGGCAAATCCAAGTCAATTTTTCCTTCATCTGCTGAATCGATTTGAACTATTAATGCAAAGATGTCTGAATCAACAATCATGTCTTTGACAGTACCGCCCTTGATGGTGTATTCTACATCAAATGTTCCAGAACTTCCAGCATCAACTTCAAAGTTAGTTGTGGTTTCAACTACTTCTGATTTTGGAGTGTAACTAAATTCTGTTTCTGCAATCGAACCACCTGCGATTTCATATGATGCTCTAACTATTATGTCTCCTGCATTTTTCCACAATGGACCTTCAGCAAGTACTGTTTTTGAAAATGTACCGTCCTGAGCCACTGTAATTTGTGCAATTTCTATCATATTTCCCTCTCTAAATAATTGTAAAACTACGTCCACTCCTTCTACAAATGTAATTACTTCTCCTGATATTACAATAGTATCTCCTTCATCATAATTATTATCGTCAGTTTGAACTATAATTGGTGGTTGCTCTTGAGCGAAAGAAGGTACTGTAGAAATTATCAACAAAGAAATTATTCCATAAAATATCTTAGAATCCACAAATTTTGAATGGCACGTTTCTATATTTCCTTTACTATCAAAAATGAAAAAATGAAAAAAGATGTGATTTTAGTATCTTGGCATAATGCTTAGTCTTGATTTTGCAGATACTGCAATTATTGAGATAATTGCTACTGCTAGAATCATGGCTGCGATTGTACCAAATTCTGGGACTACAAAGGTACCAATAATTTCAATTTGTTCAGTTCCAGCTGGGAACATGACTGTTACTTTGTTTGCAACAATCTCAACATCATCCCATTGTTCTCCGTCAACTAATACCATGAAGATACCGTCTTGGACTGTCTTTGATGGAGTTACAGTTAGTGTTCCATCATCAGTAGAACTGATGTTGATAACAATTGAGTTATCTTTTGTATTGAGAGTTGCACTTGTAACTGCACCGCCTGAAATACTAAATGGCACACAATGACCATCTGCGGTAATTTCATTAGCACCACATTGTTTGGACGTTGTTGGTGTTTCATAGGTTGGTTGGTATGCAACTCCACCAGTTAATTCAACTTTGACAGTGTTCTTTTTATCAGCACTGCCATAGTTTGCCTTAATGGTGTAGGTACCGTCGTATTTCCACATTGCACCTGCTGTGTTTAGTGTTGTCTCAAAACTACCATCATCTGCTACAGTGATTTGATCAACTGTGACAATAGAGTTCAGAGGACTCACAACAGTAATTGTAACTGGAAATCCAGATGCTACATTTGCTACTTGCCCCATTACCATAATCATGTCACTATGTCCATAACTTGTCTTATCTGTCCAAACAGATACTGGGATGTCATCAAGCAACATTTCATTTGCTGCTGCTCTTGCATCATCCATGGAACATCCAACACATGCTTGTGGAAGTTCATCTGCATATGCTGAGGACATGGTTAAAGTACCGACTGCAGTCAAAACGGCTAGTAGCGCGAACGACGTACGGTTGTTCATCTTGTTGCGATTTGAACCTGTCTCTATTTATGTATATTTAAAAAATGAAAAAAGATGTGATTTTAGTATCTTGGTATGATACTCAGTCTTGATTTTGCAGATACTGCAATTATTGAGATAATTGCTACTGCTAGAATCATGGCTGCGATTGTACCAAATTCTGGCACTACCATTCCGTCTTGAATATCTACTTCAGCTGAAGCAGTATATTTTGGATCGCTAAATTGTTGTACTGTAACAGTGTAAATACCATCTTGTGTCCATAGTGGTCCACCTGTTGTGATGGTTGCTGTAAACTCTCCATCAAGCATTGGTGATACTTGATCAATTGATACTACATTTCCATTTGGAGCAGTTACGGTTAATGTGATATCTGCACTTACTCTATCTGTACTTCCAGTAACTACAATTGTATCGGATCCCATTTCGGTTTCGGCGGTACTAATTTCAATTCCTGCATCTCTTGCAACATTTGTTTTGATTGGTACAAACACATCTGAAGAGAAGTTGGATTCAGTTACAGAAGTTTGTTCTGCCATTCCACCATTTACTTCAACAAGAACTACCATTGTGTACAATGCTGTATTGCCTTGCTGTGCTTTGATTTCATAGAATCCATCTTCAGTCCATGTTGGACCAATTTTGAATTCTGCACCAAACATTCCTTCAGCATCTGGTGATGTTTGACCAACTGCAACTACATTGTTTCCACTTGGAGACTTTACAGTAAATGCAACATCAGTGTATCCAGAAACTGTCATACCACTTACGGTAATTGTTTTGGAACCTGCGTCTGCCATAGCTGTTAGGGTCATTCCTTGTGTTTGAGCAAATGCATCTTGTTGAATTGAGGTCACTGAAATTAATGACACTGCCAAAAGGGCTATTGCCATCGATGTTGTAGAACGTTTAAAATTCATCCTAATTTTTCCCAAGTTACCTTGGTATTTATGTATATTTAAAAAGAGAAAAAGGATGAAATTTTAGATTCTTGGCATAATGCT
>JBHITY010000043.1:0-8043 GCA_042138585.1 Candidatus Nitrosopumilus sp. | reverse complement strand
AGACGAGAATTGGTACTCCGATAACCGGAATAACAGTATGAGATGCAATCATACCTGGAAGATGTGCTGCCCCTCCCGCCCCTGCAATAATTATATCAAAACCCATTTTCTCTGCATGTTGGGCATATTCTGCTAATCTAGCTGGGGTTCTGTGTGCTGAAATAATTTGATCTTCATGTTTTACTTTAAACTCATCAAGAATTTCAGCTGCTCCTTTCATAATTCTAGAATCCGAACTCGATCCCATGATAATTCCTACAAGAGGTTTTTTTGAATATGTCACGATATTACAAAAAACTAGTTAGTAATTAATGATAACGATTTGGATTTTTACAATTCATATCATTAGCTATTTTTATTCCAATGATCTTGTGGATAACATGGCAAAAATTCTAGGGATCATAGGGGGAGGACAACTTGGAATGATGATAGCAGAAGCTGCCAAAAAGATGCCTGAAAATGTATCAAAAATTATTGTGCTTGATCCTACAGAAAACTGTCCTGCGGCCCAAGTTGGAGCAGAGCAGATTGTTGCAGATTTTAAAGACAGAGATGCCATCGTTGAACTCTCAGAAAAATCAGACATTATAACATATGAAATTGAATCGGGGGACAGTGAAGTGCTAAAATCAGTTGAAAAAAATGCCGAGATTAACCCTTCTCCTGAAACATTACATACGATTCAAGACAAATTTTTACAAAAAACTTTTCTTAAAGAACACGGAATTCCAGTTCCAGAGTTTATTGAAATTTCAAACATTGAAGATGTCAAAGTAGGTTTGAAAGAATTTGGATATCCTGCATTACTAAAAGCAAGACGTGATGCATATGATGGACGAGGAAACTTTAAGATTGATTCTGAAGATGTGATTCAAAAAGCATATGATTATTTCAAAGGCCAAAAGTTGATGCTAGAAAAATTTGTACCATTTAAAATGGAAGTATCTGTAATTGCTGCCAGAAACACAAAAGGTCAAATCAAAACATTTCCACTAGTGGAAAATATTCATGAAGAAAATATTTTGCGTGAAACAATTGCGCCTGCTAGAGTTTCTTCAGAGGTAACTGAGAAAGCTGAAAAAATTGCCAGTCAAACTATGGATGTATTAAAAGGTGCAGGGGTTTTTGGAATTGAAATGTTCGTAACCCAAGATGATCAAATTGTTATTAATGAAATTGCTCCTCGAGTTCACAATTCAGGACATCATACTTTGGAGTCAAGTGAGACATCACAGTTTGAACAACATTTACGCGCAATTTTAGGATTAGAACTTGGCAGTACCAAACTTTTACGTCCTACAATAATGTACAACATTCTAGGAACGAAAACTTTTGAGGGAGAATACAAACCATTGGAAATTCCAGATGAAAACCTATTTCTCAAAATGTATGGAAAGAAGATTTCAAAACCAATGAGAAAATTAGGTCATTTTAACCTCATATCAACAAATAATGAATCAATTGAGGATTTGCTGAAAAAACTAGAGTCCATTAAACCTAGGGCAGCAGTTCAATCTGTATGATTAGGTTTAATAATTGTGAATAAAAAAAATTATCATGGCACTAACTGCAGCATTAGTAATTACAGGAATTGCAATAGGTTTGCTTCTAATTTATGCTGCAGATGTAGCAGTTGCAATGTCTTCAGACAGTGATTATGGATTTTTGCCCCTTGATCACATGCAAAGAGGTATGGGTCTGGGAGCACCTGCATTAATTTTACCAATTATAGCATTCTTCATCTCACTAAAAGAACCATCCAAAGGTTTAGGAGTAATGATCATCATTACAGGTATTTTGATCATTATGGGAGGAGTTGCAATTATGGTTAATCCATCACCATCTTCTGAAACTTCAGAAAGAGATCCTATGGCATCTATGGCCATGATGATTATCCCTGCAGCTATTCAACTGGCATTGGGTGGAATTAAGATAGCAAAATCAAAATAAGATCCTCATGCCAATTTGTGCAAAATGCAGTAATGATGTAAAAAAAGTCTATGACTGTGATCACACAAATTTTGAAGAATACTGTGTTGAATGTTATACCGAATTACATTACTACATGACAGAAAGTGAAAACAATGCTAACTGAACGTGAAATAGCCATTTATGCCCTAGGCAAAACAGAGGGAGTTCACTCTATCGCTGAAACTTTGGGAAAAGGTCTTGATGATGAAAAATACATTGAATCTTGGAATAAAACCATGAAACTATTAGGAATCGAATTGTCTCTAAAAGAATTGGAGAAAATCTACAAGGAATTTGCTGAAAAGATGGAGCAAGTAGTAGATGAATCTGAATCACAAAACAAAGACAGCATGGGTGAAAAAACTCAAAAAACAAAATAGAAAATTTTGATATACTCTAAAAATTAGACAAAAATATTGAAGGCAATTATTTTAGCTGGAGGTCGTGGAAAGCGACTAAAGCCTGTGACTGATTATGTGCCAAAACCTCTTGTTCCAATAAAGAACATTCCAATAATCGAATGGCAAATTAGATATCTCAAAAAATTTGGAATAAAGGAAGTTGTCATTTGCACAGGTTACAAAACATAAATGATTGAAAACTATTTGAATATGAAAGATATTGGAATTAAAATTAAATTCTCTATAGAAAAAACACCACTGGGTACTGGAGGAGCTATTAAGAAAGCAGGAAAGATGATCAATGAAAAGTCATTTTTTGTATTAAATGGAGATACCATTACAAACATTGATTTAAAAAAATTACAAAAAAAGAAAAATGCGATTGCGGCAATAGAATTGAGAACAAAATACGGAATTCTAGAAACTAGTGATGATAAAATTTTGAATTTTAGAGAGAAAAAAGAAATTTCAGATACATGGATGAATGCTGGAATTTATCATTTAGAGAAAACAGTACTAAGAGAACTTCCGGACAAGGGAGATATTGAAAAAACAGTTTTTCCAAAATATGCAAAAAAAGGAATTCTAAACACTGTCAAATTCAAAAACACAAAATGGTATTCTGTAGATTCATTCAAAGATATGGAAGAATGTGCATTAGAAATAGAGAAAATAATAAAATAGATTTTTGATTTATGCACCGGTTCTGTGCAGTGTTACCATCATGTATGCTACTTCTTCTACAAATGACTCGTCTTTGCTAACAGAAGCATATTTTGTAGCATCATTCCAAAAAGTAGATTCTTGGACTGATTTTTGTGAAAATGTTTGTTCACTCAACAGTATGTAATGTACAGATTTTCGAATAATACGGCACCTCAATCAAAATTAACCCAATGCTAAAACAGAACACTAGAATATCCAATCAGTACTAGGTATTTCATGCGTATTGCATGCAGTTTAGGCTCAATGTTGTCCATAAATGAGGTTCTAAACTGTGCTGAGTTGATATCTAAAACCCCTACAGACACAATTTGGGTGCCTGAAACATGGGGAATGGAGAATTTTTCGATGCTAAGTGCAGTATCCAGCAGAACATCCACTCAAAAAATAGGCTCATCAATTATCAATATCTACTCACGTAGCCCTGCAGCAATTGCCATGGGTGCAGTCACTGTAGATACAATCTCTAGAGGCAGAGTAATTTTGGGTCTTGGTACTAGTAGTTTACCAATTGTTGAGACTTTTCATGGATATGATTTTCATGCACCTTTACAAAGAATGAAGGAATATGTTGAGATAATCAAACTAATATCGTCTGGAAAACCAATTAACTATTCAGGAAAAATTTTCAATTTAAAAAATTTCACATTATTGATCAAGCCTCAAAGAGAATCAATTCCGATATACATTGCTGCAATTAATGAAAAGATGGTAAATCTAACATGGGAGATTGGAGATGGTGTGATATTTTATCTTAGACCAAAAAATGAAATGAAAGAAACAATTCAAAAAATGCAATCAAAAAGAAAGATAGATGTTACATGTCAGATCATTACATGTGTGTCAGAGAATGCAGAGGACGCAATAGAGCGTGCAAAGAAGACATTAGCATTTTATGTGTCAGTTGGAAAAATTTACAGGGAATTCTTGGCAAACAATGGATTTGAAAAAGAAACATCAAACATATTTGAAGAATTTAAAAAATCAGGATTTTCATCGAATCATGAATTAGTTCCCGATTCAATGCTAAAAGAACTTACAATATGTGGTACTCCTGAAGATTGTAAAAGACAATTAGATATTTTTAGACAAACAGGAATCGACTTGCCCATTTTGCAATTTAATCCTGCAGGGGACACCATGGAATCATTTGGACTCCTACAAAAAACCTTTTTGGATGAGTAAGTATGAACAGGGTTGGGATAGCTGCATATGGAATTACACCATTTACCAAAGATGATAAAAAAATAGAAAGTGTCCTTTTTGAATCTGCAAAAAACCTTTTTGAAAATAATTCAAAAATAGAAAAAAACGAAATTGATGCAGTTTTGGTATCTACAAATAACAACTCAAAATATCTTGCTCCAATTTTGTCTGAAACCCTTGATATGCAACCAAAAACAGCTCATTCCATAGAAAATCTTTGCAATTCAGGCACAAATTCCATAGTTTCAGCCTATTCTTACATCGCATCAGGTCTTGCAGATGTGGTATTGGTTAGTGGCGCTGAAAGATATGATAGTCCTGGACAAATTTTGGATTGGGATAATTCTAGAGGAGAATTCAAACATCCGATATTTTGGGCATCAATTTTTACTAGTTCATACAAACGAAAATTCTCAATAACTGATGAACAATTAGCAATGGTTTCAGTGAAGAATCATAGTCATGCTCAAAATAATCCTAATGCTCTTTCTAAAAAAACATACTCTGTTGAAGATGTTATGAATTCTAAAAAAATTACAGAAGATATCAGACTGCTTGATTGTTCAAGATCATGTACAGGAAGTGCATCAATAGTATTGGCGTCTGAAGAGAAGATAAAAAAATTAACTGACCAACCAGTATGGATTTCAGGAGTAGGTCAAAAAACAATTTCTGCAGGATTTACAAAAAATGAATCATACCATTCAATGGAATCTACAAAACATGCAACACAAACAGCATTACAAATGGCAGACAAAAAAATACAAGATGTCAATGTTGCAGAAGTTCATGATGCGTTTTCAGTATGTGAACCAATGGCATTAGAGGCAATTGGTATGTCCAATCCCGGAGAAGGGGCTACTCTGGTCAAAGAACTGTATGAAACAAAAAATCTCAAAATTAATCCTAGAGGAGGTTTGATAGGTTGCGGACATCCTTTAGGTGCAACAGGTATTGCACAAACAATTGAAGTTACACAGCAATTACAAGATAATGCAGAAAAAAGACAGGTAGAAAATGCAAATGTAGGTCTAGTACATAACATGTCTGCAGCAGCAACATCTTCGACTATTTTGGTGTTAGAAAAATGAGTTTTGAAGAAGAGATTTCCAAAGGAAATTTTTTGATTCCAGAGTGCACAGTTTGTAAAAAATTGGTATGGCCTCCAACAGAATATTGTAATGAGTGCATGGGTAAAACCACTCTCAAAGAGGGGGATTTTCAAGGTAAAATTCTTGAATTTTCAAAGCAAAATGAAGATTATTTTTGTGTTGTAGAGGTGGAAAATTCTTTTCGAATAATTGCAAAAATGCCCAAAGAGCCACAAATTGATCAAATAGTTAAAATCACAAAATGTGGAATCAAAGAAGGCAGTTATTTTTTTGAGGTTAGTTGAATTTTGTGTAGACATATGGTGTTTCAGTAGTTTGATCAAATGTCCACACGGTAGGAAGTGAAACTGTTTCAAGTACTTGCAAATTATGTTCCTCTATTAATGAACTCCATCCACCATTAGCTAAATTGCCAGACAGTTGTCGTTTTGAATGTGTTCCCGCAAATACTATTCCAGTAGATTTTTTGAGTTGATCTATTGAATTAATTTTTTCTATGATACTATTGGCCAACATATCTCCGCCCATTTGAGGTAATCCTCCAATGAAAAATACCGGATCTGTTAATTGAAATTTTGAGTAATCAAATTCTAATGCATCCTCACAATTTGGATCAAAATTTTGTTCTGTATCCTTGCAGATCAATTTCTGTAATTCAACTAAACCATCGTCAATTTCAATACTGTGTGTTGAAAATCCTAAAACTTTTCCGCAAAATGCAATACGACCATCACCTGAACCAATATCAATTAGTTGCCCATATCCTAGATTTTTTGCAATCAATGTCATCAAATATGCAGATACCATCCATGTTGGGTAGAATGGTTGGCAACTTGTGCCATGCTTTATGCTGTTTAACCAGTGATCATTAATGTCTCCTTCATAAACAATACAATCAGTTCCCATAATTTTTTCACTATAGGAATTATAGTAGATGGGGTTTTTTTCTGCAAATTTATGAATGGATTGTAAATGACCTTCGTCAATTAGAAATTTTTCAGAGGTTGAAGCAGGAACCACCTCTTGAATATGGGCATTTCCCGAATAATTTTTAGCAAAATCTTGTTTTATAGAAACTAAATTCTGAACTATTTCATCAAACATGAATTTTGTAAAAATAAGGGTTTGATAAACTCATTGTAATCTAAAATGATTCTTTGGAATTAAGATAAGCAATTTCCTGTTCTACTTTTTTTAATTGTTCAACCGTAGATGTTTGTAATTTTTCAATCTCTTGGAGTTCATTTTCAGTAGGATCCATTACCGATTGAAATTCTAATTGTTTCAGTGTGTTTAGATAGAAATCACGTTGTTCAAGCAATTTTTCAATTATGATTTCAGTCACAAATAGTTTGGAATTAGGTAATATTTAGACAAAGTGTTAAACGACCTCAAAAATATAATCAAATTTCAGTATGATGTATCGTCATTTCTACAATCTTCACAAGGACAATGCCAATGACACTGAAGATTTTGGCGTTGTTTTAGTTCTTTTTTCTTTTTCGCCATAAATCAGGTTATTCTAAATAGTATTATTGTTTTACCAAAATTTTTTCAGGCTCAATTATTGATCACTTCAGACAACTAAAGTATCAATGAATTTTGGGTATTATGTAATTACCCGCCTTACTATATGTAAAAATGAGGAAGAACATTATGCGCTCAAGAACATTAACTGTGTCAAAACTTTCAAAGAAAACTAAAACAAATAATCAAAAAGCAGCAAAAACAAGGAGACAGCGCGGATATCAATGGGAGGACACATTGGTAAAACGATTCAATTCATCATCAAATTGGAAAGCGTTTAGACTAGGTTCTCCAAGTATTGCATTACCTGATGTGTTAGCTGTGAACACTGAAAATAGCACTATTTTTACTATTGAGGCAAAATCCGGAACAAGTACATCCCTCCCAGTCCCATATGATCAAATTGAAAGATGTTTGGAATGGATTAAGACTTTTGATATTTACAAAAAAAGGCACGTATTGTTAGCATTCAAGTTTCTGTCTAAGAAAAGATTAGGGGTTGGGAAATATGAAAGTCGAGAATTAAGAGAATTTTACAAAATTTGGGATGAAAAGTTAGACATTACTGATTGTGTTTGCACATATGATGGAAAAATCTATGCAAAAGTAAACGGTTCACGAAAAGAGATCCATCTAAAAGAATGTGAGATGCCATTTAAAACGAAACAACGCATAGTGCCAAATTTCACAAAATCTACAAATCGTTTTTAAAGAATAACTCAGAATCAAATGTATTGTCTGAAGTAACTAAGGATGAAGAAACCCAACTATTGTGGGAAAAAGAAGCAAAAAGGCTTCAAGAAACCAAAAATCCAGAACCAGTTGTGGAATCAACTCCTGAACCAGAACCAGTTGTAGAATCAACTCCTGAACCTGAGGATTCACAATTACCAGAGATAAGTATCAAAACAAGTTATGATGAAAAACCATCAACAGAATTTAACTCAGCAGCACTGTTAGAAACTGTATCCGATGCCGAAGTTAATTCCAGAATTACTTTTGAAGAATTTACAGATGAAAAGACTCTGATCAGTCATGATGCATTTGGCAATAAACAGATGAAAATTAAAGTTCTTGAAGTATCAGATGAAACTCCACCAATG
>JBHITY010000042.1:0-8139 GCA_042138585.1 Candidatus Nitrosopumilus sp. | reverse complement strand
TTCTCTATCTGTCTGACTACCTTTAGTTACAACAATATCAAAAGTATATTCTGCTCCTGGATTATTCCCATGAGAACCTGATGGAGTCCATGTGAATTTACCTGTACTAGAATTAATTGTTGCATCACTAGGTGGGTTTTTTTCTAAACTATACACTTCACCTTCAACAGAACTGTCTGTGATACTAGCAGTAAATGATACTGTCTTTAATTCATCTACCACTTTATCTGAAATAGGTTTTAACTGCAAAACAAAATCAGGAATTGTAAAAATTTTATTTCCATCATACTCAATTTTTATCGTAACCCCTTCATCTTCTTTTTGACTATCTGTGAATGCTGTTGCATTGTAGATTCCTTGATTAGTAAAGAAACTTTCAACTGGTCTTGGTATCACAGAAAATTCCCCTTGACCAGGTGCTGGATCAGATAACATTCCTTTGAAGCTTCCATTTGGATTGCGAATTATCACATATACGATTTCTTTTCCTTCTTGCTCTCCACTAAAACTAAAGAATTCATCTACTGTGAAAAAACTCTTGTCTAATGAAAATGATGTAACACTAGCATAAGCAGGCGTTAACATAAGCAAAGATAATGAAAATACTGCAAATATTCCTAATTTTGTGCTCACAAAATTCCTTTGTTTTTGAGCCTTTTAAAAAACACGTATAATTTCTTCTAAATATTTGCAAAGAAATCTTTACAAAAATTACAAATCAAGCAAAAATCTCATAAAAACTCCTCCATTTTGCTTGATTTCCATATCGTAAAACGTTGGAGCTTTAATTTCCACTTTGAAATTGTGTTTTTTAAAATCAAGTGGTTCGCCATATGCTGTAGCGCTTATTTTGTAATCTTGATTTTGAATAATGTCAAATTCTATTCTTTTAATTGCAAATCCTTCGGTAATTAACAAGAAAGGTATCTCCTCTAGCCAACTAAATAACAAATATCTCAAGTCTTTTCCTTGAGCTGAAAATTCTTTTTGTTCTTTTTCTTCTACTTTGTTCTGATCAAGTGTCAGATTGATTACAGCATCTGCTGTAACTGAAAATGCTTCTTTGAGATCTTTTGCTCTAACCTCAATAATTGCATCTGTTGCATGATCTAAAAACTTGTAACTCAATTGTATGTTTTGACTTTATCTAATTATTAATCTAGTTGGTATTATTTTGCTTTATCATCCATCTCAATAATTCCAAACACATTTCCTTCTGTGTCTGTGCAGTATGCAACCCATCCTACTTTGGGAAATGCCATCTTTGGAAGTATAATTTGTCCACCTTTGTCTATGATCTTTTTTGAGAATTCATCAACTGATGGAACAGTAATCGTATTTGTAATTCCTATCTGACCTGGAACTCTTTTTGAGAGACCACCGTTAATTCCTGGCTCTTCTGTTCCAGTTGTAGCTATCCAGTAATCTGTTGGACCATCCCATTTTTCAAACTTCCAATCAAACACTTTTTCATAGAATTTTTGTGCTCTTTCAGGATTATCTGCTGGAACATTGAAGTGTGAAACTCTTGGCATAATCTTCTTCTAATTTCTAGTCATAAAATAATTTCTAATTTCATCTTTTACTCGTAAAGTAATTTAATACGATTTCATTTTCAAAATTAAATGGAACCCTTTGATTCATTTATTATTTTTATTACCGAATTTTTAGGAGACCATCTCTATCAAGGCATCTTCTTAGCAGCTTTACTTGAAACTATAGTTCCTCCAATTCCTACATTGGCTGTTTTTCCAACTGCAGGATTTTTAGCATCACAACAAGGGATTCCTCTCATTGGAGTAATTCCGATGATCCTTCTAGGAGCTCTTGGTGCAACCATTGGAACCTCTTCTCTTTATTTTATTTCTCTCAAACTTGGCAGAGCAGTTTTGTTACGTTATCTAAGACATTTCAGAATATCTGAACAAAAACTAATTCGAGTTGAAGATTGGTTTGAAAAGTATGGTGATAAGGCAGTTTTTCTTGGAAGAATGGTTCCTGTAATGCGTGAAATGATTTCAGTTCCTGCAGGTTTGCTTAAAATGAAAATTCCAAAATTTATCATGTATACATTTGCAGGTTCCTGTATTTGGTCCACTGGAACCATTCTTTCTGGATATTACTTTGGAGAAGCAATGGGTCTTGCTACAACTCTAACATCCTAAAACTAGTTTCATTCATTACTCATTTTTGCAGTATGACTATGATCGTTTTTTACAGATTCTCGTACTTTGTTTTCCAATGATAAAATGTGTGCATCTCTACAACCATTTCCGCAAAATTTTTCATTGTTACCTTCAAATTCTTTCCCGCAATGCAGGCATACTAATCTCACTACACCTCGAATACGTCTTTATGATTTTAATTTGATTGGAAATTCCCATTTTTAGGATTGTACTTGTTCTAAATCCCTATCTAAATTGACTCCAATCAATTCAGCCCACTTTGCTAATTTTTCAATGAATTCATTGTCTTCTTGTGATAACATGAATTTACATGTAATAATTACATAAAAGAAATTACTAATCAATTGTTCATTTTTTAAAAAATTGAAAACTACCTAGTTTTGTATAGTTATGCAAACTAACTTTCTTTGATTAGTGACTTAATACCTGAAATGCTTTCTGCATTAAGTTCAATTTCTTTGTGTTCTGCTAATACGTGCTCTGTAACTTTTGCCATCAAGTCTTCTTCAGTATCAGCTGATGCTGACCAGCCGCAGTCTTTGCCTGCATCTTTACAACTAATGCTTTTTGTCATAATTCTTGTTATTTTTCGAGATATTTATCTGATTTTCCAATAAAGAAATATCTAAATCATAACACCTTATGAAATAATCATCATGGAACTTCCACGAGGAATGAAAGACTTTGAGGCTACAGAAAATTCAAACATAGAACACATTCGAAGTCATTTCAAAAAATTATCCAACTTGTATGGTTTTTCGTTTATGGAGCCTTCAGTTTTAGAATCATTATCTACACTAGAAACAAAATCTGGTCCTGCTATACGAGATGAAATCTATTATTTCAAAGACAAAGGAGATCGTGAGGTTGCATTACGATTTGATTTTACTATGGGTTTGACTAGATATGCAACTGCACAAAAATCAATGAAACTTCCAGCAAAAATTTCTGCATTTGGTGGAGTTTTTAGATACGACGAACCTCAAAAAGGAAGATATCGATATTTTCACCAATGGGATATCGAAGTTTATGGCAAGAAAACTTTAGAATCTGAGGCTGAAATCGTTGAATTAACATCCCGACTGTTTGATTCTCTATTACTCAAGAATATTGTAATTGACATTAATCACCGTAATCTCGTTGAATCCTATATCAACAAAATTTTTGAAACTACTGATTCTGATAAAGTGGCAGATATTCTAAGAGCAATTGACAAGATTGCTAAAAAATCAAAAGATGAAATTTTAACTGAATTTACTAAAAAAGGATATGATACTGCTAAACTTGAAAAAATTCTGGAATTTTCTCAAGTAAAGGGAACAATTTCTGAAGTTGAAAAAACTTTTGATACAACACAACTTGAATCATGGGATGAACTAAAACAACTGTTTGATTCATTAGAAAATAGAGGAGTTTCAAACGTTCGAATTAACTTTGGTATAGTTCGTGGATTGGATTACTATTCCGGAATGGTCTTTGAAGTATTTGACAAAAATTCAAAACTTGGTGCATTAGCTGGTGGGGGAAGATATGATACGTTAACAAAAGCATTTGGACGTGATGATATTGGCGCTACTGGTGTTGCAGGAGGTGTGGAAAGAATAATTCTCACAATGGAAGAGCAAAAAATAGTTCCTGAAGTTTTACAAAATAGAGTTGCAGTTGTATACATTAATGAAGATATGCAAAAAGTTGCTCACTCTATAACCTCACTATTAAGATTAAACAATATTCCAGCTGACATTGATCTTGCTGGACGTAACTTGAAAAAACAAATGGACAATGCTGGAAATGCTAGATATTCAATTATTGTAGGTCCTCAGGAACTTGAAAATGGAAATGTCGTGTTACATGATATGAGAGATGGAAAAGAAGGAACTATTTCTCTTGAAAAACTAACTGAGGATCCTAATTCTGTTCTTAATTTAGAAAAGCCCTAGTTAACATCATAATCTCTGGACCTGTTGTAAGTGAACCTACCACAATACAGTTATTGTTTGCCAGAATGCCTGATGAAACATATGGAATTCCATTATTGATGGAACTTTGCTCTATTTTTACGCCTAGTAAATTGGAAAATGTCTTCATATCTTCCTCATCTGCTTCAGGATGAATTGCGGCACCTGAATTATTTGCCACCATAACAACCCCTGTTTGATTGAATCCGGCAATTTTTTTCTGAATTGTTTCAACACCTAATACATCTGAAATGGTTTGACAGTCTTCTTTTGACAACCATGGTGATACAACAGCTCCTTTGTCATTTGCACAAATTACATTTCCTAATGCAGTTAGTTTTGAATCTAGAACACCAATTTCTAAATTCAATTCTTTTTTGAGAAAATCGTATTCATTTTGAAATGCAGTTTTTGGTAACAAAATTCCATTATTGTTCATTACACACAATGCACCAATTAATCTCGTGTTTGCAATTGATGTGTAAATGTAATCTACTCCAAGATATTTTGATAATTTTTCTGCTTTAGTTTTTGCAAATCCCATTGGAAGTAAAACGGTATTATCGTTAACACTAATGTAAACTCCAATGTTTGGGCCACGATACACATCAAATTTGATAATATCCATATCCCCAAAATTGATCTTACAGCGTTATGAACGTAAGGGAACTATTCGTGACTAGAATTAAGGAATTGATCTAGTCTAGCTTTAAATAATAACTGAAAGAAAAGCACATCATGCCAATAGCAGAAAATTTCCCTGAAGGACTAAAACCATTAGGAAAAATCTCAGATGGAGAAGGACACTTTCACATTATGTGGGGTCCTGGTAGATCAGACGCTGAAGCATTTTCAGATGCTGATGTCAAAGCAGCATATGAAGCAAGAGGCGAAGAACAAGTTCCTCTTGGTGTAAGCGGAACAATGGTTGCAGTTGATTGGGATTCTTGTGTTGCAGATGGTGCATGTATTGAAGCATGTCCTGTACAAGTTTTTCAGTGGTATAGAACTGAAAAAGACATTCCTGCAAAAGATGTCGTTGGTCAAACCTTTGAAGGAACTGGAAGTTCTGTCAAAGATGAAAGAAAAGACATGACTGACAAGGCAGATCCGATTAGAGAACATGATTGTATTTGGTGTATGGCATGTGTTTCTGTTTGCCCTCCACAAGCAATCAAAGTAGATCAATCAAATGTTGAAAAACATGAGAATGCTGCAAAAACTCTGTAGACTCTAAAATTATTTTTAGAATTTTTATTTTTGTTGATTTTTACCGATCTATTCTAGTTTAGTCACGACTAATTTTATCTAGCTTTAAATAATATTTTAAAATAAAATATTTCATGCCAATAGATGAGAAATTTGTTGAAAATCTAGAAGTCGTTGGAAAGACAAGCCACAGTGATGGTGAAAATAAACACTTCATCTGGGGTAAAGGCAGAACTGATGGTGAGGCATTTTCAAATGATGATGTCAAAGCAGCATATGAAGCAAGAGGCGAAGAACAAGTTCCTCTTGGAATTCACGGTACAACTGTAGCAGTTGACTGGGACTCTTGTGTTGCCGCAGGTTCTTGTATGAGTGTCTGTCCTGTTCAAACCTTCCAGTGGTATAGAACTGAAAAAGATATTCCAGCAGCACAATGCTTGGATGCAACTTTTGACGGAACTGGTTTAACCGAACAAGATGAACGTCTAGATTACACAGATAAATCAATGCCAATCAGAGAGCATGATTGTACACAATGTATGGCTTGCCAAGAAGCATGTCCAACACACGCAATCCTGATTGAACCATCTTACCTAGAGTATCACGAAAAAGCTGATGGTACTTATGTAAAAATGGAATCAAGCTCTAACAACCCACACGCACACGATTAAAGAAATTTTTTCTTTTTTCTTATTTTTACAAATTCCATTTATCCTCAACAAATTTTAATGTCTATTATCCATAATTTTTTGCAGAGGTCGCCTAGCTCGGTAGGGCGCGGGCCTTGAGAGCCTGTGTGCGCAAGCATACGGGGGTTCAAATCCCTCTCTCTGCGTTTTAATTTTCTACTTTTGCAAGTTCTGCAAGCATTGCAGATAGTTGGATTTCAGAATTTGAACCAACCAAAATTCTATAATCATATTTTGCAATAATTTCTAAAATATCTGATAATTTATCATGTTTTGATTTGAATACTGCAGAATTCAAATATTTCAAAAAATCTGATTCTGACATTCCATAAACTTTGATTAACTCAATCATCTTTTCTCTGGCTTCTGGAACTTTTCCAGATAATGCAATTTTTAGAACTTCGTCAACATCTGTAGTCTTTGTCAATCCTGCAGATGACTTTACATTTTCTTCAGAAATCGCACCTAAACTTGCAGTAGCTTGCATGAGATTGATTGCATGTCTCAAATCTCCTTCAGAATATTCATAAATTGCTTTTAGCCCCTTTTTGTCTGCCTTTACTTTCTCTTTTTTTGCAATCTCTTCTAGTCTTTTTATGACATCCTCTTCTGGAACTGATGTAAATTTGAAAGTGGCACATCTACTCTGAATAGGATCAATAATTTTTGAGATATTATTTGCAATTAGGATGAATCGACATATTTTTGCTGTATCTTCTATGATTCTTCTAAGTGCTGTCTGAGCATCAGAAGTCATTTCATCAGCTTCATCTAAAATAATAATTTTGAATGGAACATCTGCCATACCTGCATATCGTGAAAACTTTTTCACTTTTTCTCTAACCATTCCAATTCCCCTTTCATCAGATGCGTTTAGTTCTAAGGTGTAATCTTTAGCATAATCCCCTAAAATCTGTCTTGAGATACATAATGCAGTTGTTGTTTTACCAACACCAGCTGATCCAGAAAATAACAAGTGAGGCATTTCTGTAGGGTCTTTGATTAAAGCTTCAAGACTACCAATAATCTCTGTTTGATTAACTACCTCCGAAAGTTTCATTGGTCGATATTTTTCCACCCACATTCCAGTTGCAGTCATATGAGTACATGGAAGCAATTCCCACTAATAAATCCGAATTGGTTATTGTATCATCCCCCATCATTCAAATCAAAATTGCTCGTAAACTTATGTGCGATCAGGCTCAAGTTAATTTAGATCAATTGATCTCACCAAATTGTAAAAAGAATTGATCGATCCGAAACTTGAGGATCTTAAAGATGATCAGTGATCTCTAATGGAAATAGATAAAGTAGAAAAAGTACATTCGATTGGATACCGCCTAAAGGACGCTAAAGTTACAGTAAACCAAGACTACAAATTCAATGTGGCTGGTTTCAAGGCTGAAGGAAAACAAGGTGAGGTAAACAACATGCCTCAATGGGTAGGCAAAATCTTAGCAGACAATAACTTAGGCACTCTTGACTCTCCTGATATGATTACTGAACTTAAACAAGCATTATCAAAAGAAAAAATGGTTGGAGAGTATCAAATCTCCACACTTGATTCTCACTTTTACATTAAACTAAAGGAATCCATGAAAGAACTAAACAGAGATGATTTTGATAAAGTTGAAAGCATGATGTTAGAATTATTTAGAATGAGAAGAGGAAAACTAGTAAAGTTAGCTGATTCTATAAAACTAAATTCTGATTTATACAATAAACTAACTGTTGAAGAAGTTGTTTTCTACAAAACTATCTATGAAAATAGTATAGAATTTGAAAATCAAATAAAAGGTGAACAAGATGAGTAGTGCCCAAACCAGTACATTTACTGACTCAGCATTATCTGACAAAGTAAAAGAATTCTTGACTAGATTCAAAGATTCTAATGGTGAATACAAGTATGTACAAGAAATTGATGAGATGATGCCAAAGAATGCAAAATTCATTATCGTTGATTACAATGACTTGATAATTGAACCTGAAATC
The DNA here is from genome assembly GCA_042138585.1 of Candidatus Nitrosopumilus sp. Taxonomy (GTDB): domain Archaea; phylum Thermoproteota; class Nitrososphaeria; order Nitrososphaerales; family Nitrosopumilaceae; genus Nitrosopumilus. The sequence goes on along the minus strand of JBHITY010000042.1, from coordinate 105 downwards.
ATCTCTATATTTTCAGAAAATCCTGATAGAATATTTGATGCATTTTCAAGAGCAATAAAAGAAGCACTACAAACTAGATTTCCTGATTATGCTGAAAAAATTAAA
>JBHITY010000041.1:0-8158 GCA_042138585.1 Candidatus Nitrosopumilus sp. | reverse complement strand
GAGAATTTTGGGTTTATTCTACGTGAATAATTCCAGTCATCCAAGGATGAACCATACAAAAGTAATCATAAGTTCCTGCTTCTTCAAATGTGAATTCAAAGGTTTGTCCTGCCATGAATAATCCTGAATCAAATACTCCAGTTGGACCTGCGTTAACACTTCCACTTGTTACTGTATGAGCTGCAGTATCATCATTACTCCAAGTAATGGTTGCTCCAACTGCAACTGTTGCCTCATATGGCAAATAACATTCGTTAGTTTCTTCACATCCTGGTGCACCAGAACCTTCGGGTGATGAGATGGTCAACGACATTGGTAATTCAGATTGAGATTCAGGTAATGATATGGGTTCCATAGATGGTTCCTCCATTGGTTCATCAGTTGGTTCCTCAATTACAACCATTTCAGTTACTTGATTAACAATGACTTTACCAGTCATCCAAGGATGAACCATGCAAAAGTAATCATAAGTTCCTGCTTCTTCAAATGTGAATTCAAAGGTTTGTCCGGCCATGAATAAACTAGAGTCAAATACTCCAGAGGCACCATCTTGCATTGAGCCACTAGTTACGGTGTGGGCTGCAGTATCAACATTATCCCATTGAACTGTATCGCCAACAAAAATTTCTATAGAATATGGCAAGTAACATTCGTTAGTTTCTTCACATCCTGGAGCACCTGAACCTTCTGCAGTTTCAACAATATGGATTTGTGGAGGAGCAGGCATTGCAGATGAAACACCATCTAGCACTTGAGTGTCAAGTTCTTCAGCGATTTTTATTTCAGGAGTTATTATCATTTCATATTCACTAGTGATTGGAGTTGCGACATTTTCACCATGTCCAAGACCAGTAACTAAAATTTTGATTGTAATGTCAGAATTACTTGTTACATCAGCAGTATGAATTGGATATACCTCAACTAGATTTCCATCATCGTCAGTAGTTGTGTGTCTATGAGATTCTTCAAATAATATTTCATTTCCATCCTGTGTTGCAGAAATTGTATAAAATACATGATTGACAATTTCACCATTATCACCAATGAATTCAGATTCAATTTCTAACACATCACCTTCAATTGCTAAAATAGGCATAGGTCTAGGCGTGACTGAAATTTCTTGCATAATAGATTCAACTCTTGGTTTTACTATAGGATCGTCAATACTACATTCACCTTCGTGAACAAATTTCACATCAGCTGCTTCTAACATACACAAATTACCATAAGTTTCACCATCAATACCACATACTGGATCATAATCCATTGTGCAAACGGTTGGTTTTTCTTCCATTACTCTGGGTTCAATAATCTGATCAGGGGATTGGGCAATAAATCCAATTGATATTGCAACTAAAATTCCAACTGCAGCTATAATTCCATAAGAAAAATTCATCTCATCCACCTGTTAACTTTGCAAACTTTTCGTTCTTACTTAACTTTTCCATAAATTCAATATTAGATAGTGCTACAACCGCAGATTCAACTACTGGTTTGTCAGGATCATCTAGTGCCTTTTCTAAAGCATCTTTTGCGTCTTTATTGCCAACAACACCTAATGCAATAGCAGCTTCGTGTCTTACAAACATACTAGGATCATTGAGAGTAGCATCAGTTAGAGGTGGAACAGAACTAGAATAACACATCTGACCTAAGGAAAAGGCAGCTTCGTGTCTTACCAATTCATTTTCATCATCTTTCAAAACTTTTGCAATGTAAGGAACTTTGTCTTCTCCACCAAAATCAACTAGAATGCATGTTGCTCTGGTTCTAACAACATAGTCAGGATGTTCTAAAAGTTTCACAAAGTATTCAGTGTCTTTTTGCTCATACTTTTTTTCCATTTCAGCAAAAAGTGTCAATCGATCATCAGTAACTGCTTGCAACATTTTTTGAGATTTCTGCGTCCTATATTTAGTTAATCAGAAGAAATTCTAAATTTTTTGAGGTATGTATTTAATGGAAAAAATACGATAATTTCTCATGAGCGCAGTCATTGGTGAAAAAGTACCAAATTTTGGGGTCTCAGATTGGGTTCAAGGGGCACCAACAAACTTTGACCAGGAAAAAGACCACATAGTTCTAGTCGAAGTATTCCAAGTAAACTGCCCAGGTTGCTTTATGCATGCCTTGCCTGAAGCAATTGAGATCTACAACAAGTACAAAGATGACGGGGTAAGGGTAATTGGAATTGCAACTGCCTTTGAGGATTTTGATAAAAATACGTTAGATAATTTGAAGATGTTAGCTGAAACTGGAGAGATAGTTGGAGAAACAAAAAGTGCATTTCAAATGAGCGGTCAATTGCAAGAAGGAGATAAACTACCATACAAAATACCATTTCCTTTAGCAATGGATAATCTAGTAAAGACAACAGGTGAGATAAGCCAAGAAAAAATTATGGAGTTTATCTATCCACAAATTCCAGAGTTTGATTCACAACCTGAAGAATACAAAAACCAAATCATACAAAGAGTCAAAGATTACATGAAATCAAAAGAATATTCTGCTGAAACATTTGAGAGATTTGCATTACGTGGAACACCATCAACTATTCTAGTAGATAGAAAAGGGGTTCTCAGAGACGTTTCATTTGGTCAAGTTGGACAAGCAGAAGCAATGATTCAAAAATTACTCAGTGAGGATTAGAGTAAAATTACAACAATTGACAACACTACAGCAGTTGCAAATCCTCCAATAATGGCGATTTTTGAATTATCCACAAGATAACTTTGGCCTCTAAATTTTAAGGATTAGTAAAAGACATTAATGTAAATTAGTGTATAATATAGTATGGAAGAAGGGCAAATTATTATTCCTTTACTAATAGTAGCAGCAGTTGGAATTTTTGTTGGGACAAGAATATGGATTATGTTCAAAAAATAATTTTTAGATTCTCTTGATTCCCAAAATTACAATTGCAGGCAGTCCTACATACATTCCAACATTTAGAATAATCAAAGATACTCCAATTGATAGAACTTCAGATTCTGTATGTGCATACTCCATTAAAGATAGAGTCGTAATCATGGGGGTAATTCCTGCCTTAACTAATTCCTTGAATGCAGGATTCTCTCTCTGATAATCTGCTATTTGAGGACTAAATGAATAGTAAAATACGTTAAATGAATTCATGAATGATTTTCCAGATTCTGTTTGGAGTAATTTATCATCTCGTAGTTCCCTTAATTGTTGTACTTGAGGTGCTAGTTCTGTGCCAAATGTTGCAGTTGCAATCAAGCAGCCACCTCCAGGCTCTTCAAAAACAACTTCATCGGTAACAACTTCGACAATCTCTTTTACACCTACTAGTGCATCTGTTCCAATGATGTCGATTTTATTTTCCCCAATTCCAGTAAAGTTCAAAGTGATAAATGAGATTCTTTCATTTGATTTGAATTTCTGTATGGATTCAACATCATTTATCTGAAAAGTGAAATTACCACCAAGTAGATTTTTTGGAATTGTTACCTCACCTAAATTATCCTCCAGACCACTTTTGATGAAGATTGTTAAGCGTTTTTCATTTTTGTCAAATTCATGATCTAAAATCTCAAAATTTGAAACAGTGACAATTTCAAAAGTATGTCCGCTAGTATCGATATCAAGACGAGTTAGCAGCCCTGTTCTATCAGAAAGTTGACCAAATACAGGAGATACAACTAAGAGTAATAGTAATGGAATGAGAAATAGTATTTTCAATTTATGCTGTTTGAGAGATACGTTTAGTTAATTCTTTATCTTGTGCAACTCTTGGATGATCTGGGTCTGCTAAGATTACTTCAAACCAATAGTGTTTTCCGTCTTTATAGATAAAGTAAGAACCCAAAAGTTTCATGTTTGGATATCTCTCGCGAACTCTTCGTTCAGCGACAGTCTTCATATTGTCATCTGCCTTGATTCTTGTAACACCAAGATGTTTTGGTCTTCTACCACCAGTAGGTCTTTGTTTTCTCATACCGCCAGTTCCGACTCTCATTCGGACAACAATAATGCCTTGTTTTGCTTTGTAACCCAATCTTCTTGCCCTTTGAATTCTGCTAGGTTTTTCAATACGGGTAACTGCATTTTGTTTACGCCATCCAACTACACGTTCACGTAGTTCTGGAGCATTTTCTTTCCAGAGTCTGATCCATACTTGATCTTGACGACTAGGCATATCGGGCATAGTAAAACTCCCTTTAATAACTGTAAATCGAGATGTCTGAGCACCGCTAAGCAGTTAAAATTCTCCTGAGTGGGGCATCACATTTCCACGCACTCGAAGAGTTGCTTCCGCAGAAAACTCGATAATTTAATCACGCTAAAGTTGTTAAAAAGGATTCCTGAGAATTGTTTTGAGATTTTTATTGAGTAAAGTGAGCATGAAAAAAGATGAAAGTAAGAGCTGCCATTCTAGCCACGATTCTAATACTTAGTTTGGGAGTATTTCCATCTGCAGATGCAGAACCCTCAGTGGAGATAATCATGGAAAAAACGACTTATAGTTACTGTGAAAAATTGTTCTATACAATCAAAGTCTCAGAGGTTACAGGAAATCCTGCAATAATTCACATTATAGATGAAACAGGAAAGGGAAGTAGTGCAATTCCTATTCCAATAAACGAGTTAGAAAATCCAGTGCCATCTAGAATGGCTTTTGAAAAAGAAATTTTTCCTTTAGGTAAATACTTGATCGATGTAGAATATGAAGGGCAAAAAGTTTCAGCAGAGTTTGTATTAATTGATGCAAACAATGTTTGTCTTCCAATTTCAGTTAAATCAATTTTTACAAATTGGCTTTCAGGAAATGTATCAGATGGATTTATCATTGATGCATTTAAAAAATTTGTAGATGATGAAGTCATCAAAGTTCCATTTGATATTAATGAAAACAATGTATACAATATTGATATTCCAGAATGGGTAAGAGAGAACACAAGTTTGTGGTGGTATCAAGGATTGATTTCGGATGAAGAATTAATTCAAGTTTTCAAGTATTTGTTAGATGAACAAATCATTTCAATTCAAACGAATTGAAAAAACAGATTTTAATCGTTTCTGCTTTTACCGGCTTTTGACATTAAAGCCAAGATAATTGCAATTGCACCAGTTACAACAAATGCTGCAATTAATCCATAACCTAATTCCTTACCAAGTCCTTGGAAGGAAGTTGGTTGTGATGTTGTTTGTGGTTTAGCAACACAAACTCCGTCTTGAAGAATTGTTCCAGGACCACATCTCTCATCTACAACACATGCACCATCTTTGAGAATTGTTCCAGGACCACATTCAGTTGTTTTAGTAGGTTCTTCTGGAGTTTCTACAGGAGCAGGTTCAGAGTTTTCTTTTTCAATTTCAGCAATTAGTTTGTCTAATTCAGATTTTGAAATGTCTAATGCTTCATGAAAAGTATAATCAGAATAATTTTCTTCAAACCAAACCTTGTAGGATGACTCTGTTACATAGCGCTCAACATAGACTTTGGGATCTTTTGAAGGATCTACAAATGCTGCTGGAATTTGTTTTGAGGATGGTTCTTCAGTTTCCTCAGGTTCAGAAGGTGTTTCCTCTATAATTCTACCAAATTCAGAACCAATGATTTCTATCTCTTCAGTTCCTGAAGGCAGTTCAATACTCAAAGTTCTGCTTTGAGAGGTGGTTTGAATTTCTGAAAAGTTTGGCTCATCACCATCAGCCAAAATAATAAAGTCATCATCTACGCCTTGATAAATGGAATCAAAGAAGGTTCTATCAAATGTAATATCTAAAACTCCTGGAGAATCACTCACGTCAACTGAAATTATTAGGGAAATGAAATCTGTGTCGGCTTCAATACCTGAAACTGACATTCCTGTTGCGGTATAATCAACATCATAACTAGTTCCACCTACATTAACAGAGAGTGTCTCAGCATACACAAATGCAGAAGATAGTATTGTAAGGAGGATCAACCCCACGGAAATTTTTAGCAAAGTATTCCCATTGGCCAAATTTCTTAATCTTTCAGATTGCAGTTGGCTTATACTATGACTGTTCAATACGATTGACTTCCTCCAAATCGGTGTTAAAAACAAAGAGACGATAATTAATCACGTAAAAGTCAACTTTTTTGCGTACTTTTTAAGAATCACGCAGGAGTTATCAGATTACGCCTCTCAAAATCTGCACAATCTTCTCGCCAATTACGTTTGCAGCCAAGGATTGTGCTTCTTTTGTTTGAGCGCCAATATGAGGGGTCAAAAGTACATTGTCAAGCTCTGCTAGCTTTGTTCCAATTGCAGGTTCCTTTTCAAAGACATCTAATGCAGCACCACCAAGGTTTCCATTTTTGATTGCATCATAAAGTGCATCCTCATCAACTACTCCACCTCTAGAAGTATTGATAATTTTGGCAGTCTTTTTCATGGTAGACATTTTCTGGGCATCTATGAGATGGTATGTTGAATCCAATAATGGCACATGAATCGATACATAGTCAGCACTTTGCAACAAAGTATTCAAGTCAGCTTTCATCAAACCAACTTCTTTTGAAAATTCTTCATCAATTGGGACAACATCATATCCAATGATATTCATGTTTAGTGCACGTGCAAGTCTTCCCAATCTTTTTCCAATGTTGCCTAATCCAATAATTCCAAGATATTTTCCTGCAAGTTCTGTTCCTTTGAGTTCTTTTTTGAGCCATTGTTCATTTCTAATTCCTCTATCACCTCTTGCAGTTTGTCTTGCAAGAGATAACATCAAACCTAATACTAGTTCTGCAACGGCATTCATTGCACCTTCTACTGCATTAATTACACGGATGTTCTTTGCCTTTGCAGCTTCTTGATCAACATTGTCAAGTCCAACTCCAACACGTGCAATGATTTTACAATTGTCTGCTTTGTCAATCATCTCTTTTGTGATTGTAGTTCTGCTTCTAACGATAACAATATTGTAATTAGCAATTTTTTCTAAAATTTGTTCAGGAGTAATCTCGGGTTCATAAGAAATTTTCAATCCATTGTCTTGTAGAATTTTATTTAAAATTGGATCTACTTCGTCACAGATTAGTACAGAATCATCAAAACTCATGATATGCAAAATGACATGACTGAATATAATTCATTAAAAATAAGAAAAAGAATGAAGTTTGGTCAGATACGACCTAGAGCTTTCATTGCATCAGTAATTGGACCAGCTAATTCAGGAACTACTTCCCATAGTGGGATAGCACCGTCAGCTTTCAATTGAGATACAACTTCATCGGTATACATACCATGAATGTTTACTGCTGGGTGAGCAATGCTGTTTAGACCCATTGGTGGGACTGCATCACTTGGATTACCTAAGACATATGCATATGATGGTACTGGATCCATTCCTAATTCTTGAACGATTGGGTTCAAGTTGAATGGGTCACCTGCAACAAATACTGTTACTGCACCAGAATAGATTGCTGCATAGTCGTGGTTTACAGCTGCATAAACACCTGGCTCATCAAATACCAAATCTACAATCATACCTTGTGATCCACCGAGTAACCATGTTTCTGTGGCACCAGATTGAACTCTGTTACCTTGTGTAACTCTATCCAAGATTTCTCCAACGATGTGGAAGAATACTGGTTCGTTACCTTGGTTCTCAATGAAAATTCTTACGTGTTGATCATTTTCAACAAATAAGAGTTGTCCTTGTACCTGTTCTAAGTCAAGACCATCTCTGGCTTGTAAAACAGCGCTAATTTTCTTAGCTGGATCACCATTTACAAGAAGGTTGTGTGCCATGTTTGGAACATAACCAAATTGCATTCCGTTGACAACTGTTGCTGATTGATGATGTTGCATCATTTTGCTCATATCATATGTACCAGCATCAGTAAGGTACAACTGGTTGTATTGTAGTTGGAACTCTAATGCGTCAGCATCATAGAACTTTCTGTCTAATTCACCGCTTCCGCTTGTTTTCTCAACCATTAGTTTCTTGTAACCGTTTGCTGGGTCAACAATTGCAATTCCGTACATGCCGGAAAGAACGTGTTGGTCCATAGCAGCTAGTTTAACACCAGAACAATGGTATTTGAAAATACCAGCAGATTCAGCAATGTAACAGTAAGTTGTGGATTCACCTGGATTAACGGACTCAAATGCTCCTGCAGTTATCTGAGATGCGTGCATGTCATTTCCGTGTCCTACCA
>JBHITY010000040.1:0-8598 GCA_042138585.1 Candidatus Nitrosopumilus sp. | reverse complement strand
TTTAGATTTCATTAAAGAATACGGATACAAGACTGCAGGTCTTGAATTGTTTAGAAGACTAGTTCAACAAATGACAAACGAGCAAATCAGTTATGGTATGAAACACTTTTTGGGAAATATGGATGTCGAATCAATCAGTAAAGGTGAACACCCAGACTTTTCAGGATTAGGAAAACTTGGAATGATAATTAGAGGTGCAATGAACAAGACAGTTGCAGATGGTTTGAGATACACATCAAAAGAAAATCAATGGCTAGTAGAACATTACAACAATTATCCAAAAGATCCATCTGGTTTTGATGAGTGGAACAAAACACTTCATGGAAGAATGGATCAAGCTTTTGCAAAAGTAGAAGCATTTGGAAAATAGATCTAACAATAAATATTGTTGAAATACATCATAACATACTTTGGAAGAAGTACAGTATCTAGATTGGAATAATTCAATTCAGACTCTAAACAAGGCATATGAGACTGGCCTTTTTGTGCTCATTATTGGACCAAAGGGTACAGGCAAGACATCACTGGTAAGAGATTTTGCAAAAAGCAAGGGAATCAATCTAGAATCAATCAATTTTAGTCTCAGAACAAGAGAAAGCCACCTAGTTGGAACAAAGACACTGACAGATGGAACCGTCAGTTTTGAAGAAGGGGTCTTGATAAAATCAATGAGAGAAGGCAGCATGTTATACTTGGATGAAATCAATTCAGCTGAAGCTGATGTTTTACTTAGATTAGATGAAGCACTAGATGACAGACGACAAATTGCATTAAAGGAATCTACAGGTGAAGTTGTAAAAGCAAAAGACAATTGGTTTGTTGTTGCAACAATCAACCCATTAACTCACAGCGGAACAAAGGAATTACCTCCACAACTACTAAGCAGATTTCCAGTCAGAATCAGACTAGAGTACCCACCTGAAGAAGTAGAATTAGATATTGTAAAAAAACATGTTTCAGGAGAACATGATTCAGAGATAGGTCAGGCAATCAAACTAGCAAGTACATTAAGACAAGCAGCTGCAGTTGAAGAGTTGTTTTATTCTCCTAGTCTAAGGGAGACAATTGCTTTTGGAAAATTACTAGACGGCGGAATGGCTGCAAAGGAAGCAGCAAACATTGTTTTTGGAAATGTCTACACACAGTGGGGAGATATAGAATATCAAAAAGTAAGTGACATCATTACCTCAATGTTTGGAAACTAATGCAATCAGTAAAACTTCAAAACGAATCACTAGTAGAGATTGCTACATTTCTTGTAAGACGATGGTCTGAAAGAGATAACATCGTTGTAGAAATATCAGACAAGACTGAAACAAAGACAAGACTAAAAGAAAACAAGGTAATCCTTACTCCCCTAGAGAAAAGAGTTGGAAATGATTTTCAAAAGTACCGACAGTTTAGAACCTCACTATGGTATGAAGCAATGAGAGTAAAGTTTTGCAATAAAATTTTGAGCAATGACCACGCATTTGGATTTATCCTAAACACAATGGAGACAAGGCGTGTAGAGGAGTTGGGAAGAAAGATTTGGAGAGGAATGGATGATGAAATTATCTTCAATTACGCCTACATGCTTGTAGCAAGACCACAATTGCACACAGTTTATGGAAAAGCAAGGATTGTCGAGGCATTCTATCAGTACTTTATGTTTGGCGCAGTCAAAGGAGAGGTGCAGTCAAGTCATTTTGAAAAGATAAGAAAAGCAGATGCATTTGCAAAAAAAATTGTAAGCAAAGCAATTGAGGAAAACCACGATACAGAGTGGCTAGAAAAAAATGTCAGTGAAATTATCAAGATTCTAGAAATTGATTCTCTTCTAACAATTCCTGTATCACTACCGTTTATGAAAGCAGGTATGCCATTGTCTGAAGAAGAGTTACTAAGAGTTTTGAAGATAGTTTCCAAAAACAAAGAAGGAGACTTTGGCAATGTTGATCCTAAAGCAATATTGAGAGGAGAAGATGTTATTGATGAATACAATGTTTTGCTTGATGAAGACAAAAAGACAGAGAACAAGGGATTGATGCCAGAGGCCATAGGAATCCAAATCCCAACTACAAGAAATGTAGATGAGACTGTAATCTATGACATGAGTTTGATTAACGGACTAAAAACAAAATTCAAGGAATGGAAGACAGGTTGGAAGGAGCAACATTTGAGATCAGGTGATGAGTTTGATGAAGAAAATTACATAGAAGGAAACGAGCCATTCTTTACAGATATCAGAAAATCAATTAAAACAAAAATTGTCATACTCTTAGATCACTCATCAAGCATATCATCTGATGCAATAGAGTACAAAAAAGCAACACTGGCTCTATGCGAAGTGCTAGCTTTTCTTAAAGTAAAATTTGCAGTCTATGCATTTAGTACAGAGAACAGAGCAGTAGTGTGCTGGTCCATAAAGCCAGACAACATGAAATGGAATAACGTAACTGCAAAGAGACTGGCACAAATTGTTGCAAATGGCTCTACACCACTGGCAGAAGTTTATGACAAGATGTTTCCAATCTTGCAGTCAAAGAGACCAAACATTTTCCTGACATTGACTGACGGAGAGCCTTCAGATCCTGATGCAGTCAGAAACATGACAAAATCACTCAAAGGATTGGGTATTAGCATGGTTGCCCTAGGCCTTGGTCCAAATACTGTAAGGGCAACTACAATTGCAAATAATCTAAGACATCTAGGTTATGAAAAAACAATGGCAGTAAGCCGTCTTAGAGACATTCCAAACAAGGTCATCAAAATTTTAGATATCTAAATCAAAATAGGCTGAACTAATTTTCTATAGATATTTTATTGAGAAAAATTTAGCCATGTTAGAAATTGTCAGAAACACAAGATTACGATCCTGCATTGCTTGAAAAGTTTGAGCATGAGATATGGAGTAAGATTCCACATGTAGAAGGAGACAAGATCGTTAATGCAACACCACTAGTTGATCTAACTGCAGATTTGAAAGAGTGTGCAAAAAGTGTCTTTAAACTAAATCTTGATGACAAGGATTTCAAAATTTACGGTAAATTTGATTCAGAATTACCTAGCGGCTCTATCAAGGCAAGAGCAGCAACACACATCATTCATGAAGCAATCAAAGACGGAAAATGTAATGGAAAAAGAGTAGTAATTGAGGCCACATCAGGAAACTTTGGAATTGCGTTAGGACTGTTATCAAAACTTGGTGTAACTGTAGTTGCACTAGTTTCAAGAAAATTACAAGAAGGCGTATTCAAAGAATTAAGAAATGAGAATATCAAAATTATGGATTTAGAGATGGATATCTGTCCAGCTCCTGGAATGGAGAACAAAGCAGATGAGATGGCAGCTAAAGCAACTGCAGCAAACATTCGCTCTCAATTAAGTGAGATGGGATTTGATCCTCAAATCTTTGATAACAATCTTTCAGAGATTGAAGCATTGTTGGCAAAACAAGACATCATTAACTTGGCAAGATTCCTTGCAGAGATTTATGATCTATTTTGTCCAAAACAATATGATAATGAATTAAACATTGACATTCACAATACAGTAACTGCACCAGAAATTGATCAACAGTTACACGAACTTGGTGATTCGCTAGAAGATTATGCATTGTATTGTTCATTTGGAACAGGTGGAACATCAGGAGGCTTGAGCAAATACATGTCTGAAAAATACAACAAAAAGCCAGTTCACGTAGTATTTCCTCCGCTAGGCCAAGATGTAGCAGGAATCAGAACAAAATCAAAGGCATCAGGCTTGACACTATACAATCCCGAATTATACACAGAGCACGAAGTTGATTTTGAAAATGCAAAATTAATTCTCAAGTATATGGTTGACAAGGGACACGACATTGGTGAGAGCAGTGCATTGGAATTATTTGCAGCACTAGAGATGGCATACAAAGGAGAAATCAAAAAGGCTGTAGTGATGATTTGTGATGGTATTGAAAAATACAGAAAGAACTTTGATATGATTGGAAAGGGTAGTGATGTTCCAATGAGAGTTTCACTAGAAGATGCAGCTGCTGTTGCAGGAGATTATGATAATATCATTTGGGTTCATACACAATACACACCTAAAGAAGAAGGAATCGAGATGATTGCAAAATCACTAGGTGTTGACAAATCAAAGATTACCGTGCCAAAGGCATCTACAATTAACAACCTATTATCAACACAACAAGTTCCTGATGAACTTAGTAAAGAACTAGAGGGTTCAAAAGGAAAATCATTGCTAGTTTGTATGGCAGGAAACACATCATTAATGACTGCACAGGTTTTGGCAAGCAAAGGAATAGTTACCCAAAGTTTGAATGGCGGAATTACCAATTTGCCTGAAGGCAGAGGTAAAAATCCTGGTGAATACATTCAGGTAGCTAGAGAATAATTTGAAATGCCTTTCAGTATCTCAACCATTTGCTGAATTAATCATTTTAGGAAAAAAGACAATAGAGTTACGTAAATGGAATACAAATTATCGTGGAGAATTGTTAATTCATGCTCCACTAAAGATTAGAAAAGAGGATGCAAAGCGACTAAAGATTGACAAAAAATTTGTCACTGGTGCAATTGTTGGCAAAGTGGAGATTTTTGATGTAAAAAAATATGATTCACAAAAACAAGTAAAGGAAGATCAAAAATTTCATTTTGCCTCAAAAAATTTCCATGACAGAACCTACGGGTTTTTGCTAAAGAATCCAAAAGCATTTCGAATTCCAATTCCATACAAAGGACAACTAGGATTGTTTGAGGTAGAACTTCCAAAAACAAAAATCAAAAACAAAGAGATAGTTTCAGACATTATCGATGAGGAATATCGGTACCAATGGATTGGCCACCATTGAGACACAAATTTTTCCAAAAAATTTGACTAGTATATATAAAGGGCATATTTAAAGACCCTCGTCATGCCTCAAACAAAGCCAATTGTCAGTGTTGAAAATGTTGTAGCATCTGCATCAGTTGACCAAAAAATTGACCTTAACGAAATTACAGAAAAATTTCCAGATACTGAATATCATCCAGAACAATTTCCAGGACTAGTTTTCAGATTAAAGACTCCAAGAACCGCAACTTTGATTTTCAGAACAGGAAAGATGGTTTGTACTGGAGCAAAATCCGAAGAGATGGCAATCAAAGCCGTTAACACCGTAGTTCAAAAACTACGAAAAGGAAAAATCAAAATTAAAAATGATGCAGTAATTACTGTACAAAACATTGTTGCTGCAATCAACTTGGGTGGAAAGATACACCTAGAAAAAGCAGCAAGAACATTACCAAGAAGCATGTATGAGCCAGAACAATTCCCAGGATTGATTCACAGAATGCTTGATCCTAAAACTGTAATCCTGTTATTTGCATCAGGAAAGTTGGTATGTACTGGAGCAAAAAAAGAATCAGACGTGTATCGTTCTGTTCACAATCTTCATTCAGTCTTGGAAGAAAAAAATCTAATGATCTATGACGAATAGATTGGCTGAAGATAATTTCCAAGAAGAAAAGAAAAGACTAACTCCTGACAATGGATTTGATTTGATTGGAATTGATTATTTTTCAGAACCGGGAAACCAGTTGTATCTAGTAGAGCATTTTGAAATGTATCAAGATGCACTGAATGCAAAAAAAGAAAGAAAAAATCCTGATGAATACTTTATTTTGTACAAAGGTGCAGGTGGAGAATTTCTCTGCAGATAAGCCAGAAAAATAGAACAACTTTACTATATTTTACAAACTCTCTTATCATTGGGTTTTTGATTCAACACTTCAATGGCTAATGAAACAAGTGATTTGATTGACAATCTTTATGAAAAAAACGAGCCTGCACAAAATGACTACAAACCTCAGATAATTCGCAAAAGCCAAAAGGCAAAGTATCAGATTTTTGATGAGAATGAATTTACCCGTGGTAGGGAAGTACTAGGAGACCTTATCGTTCACGGAATGATAGCCTCAGGAGGCACAGATATTGACTGGCTAATTGAGCACAAAGGTGGATTTGTTATTCTAGAATTCAAGGGATTTCACAATGACAAGATAAACATCGCAAAGGGGCAGATGATTGCCTATGAAAAACTGCATGAAAAGCTAAACCAATCAGCAAAATGCTATCTATACGTTGTAGGATGTGATGATATTGATTTTTCAAATCCTGATGCAACAGTATGGGTATTTGAGATGAACCAGTGGAAATCAAATGTAATCCCAAAAAACACCAGTGACATTTATGGTGATGAATCAAATCGTCAAAACAAGTACATAGTTTATCGGGAATATATGGAAGAGATTAGTGTAGAAAAATTAAGAGACATTATTGACTCGCACTGGAAAGAGTTTGAAAGAATTATGCTGTAAATGTAAATGTTCTAGATTTTGTCTCAGCACCATTATCTACTTTGATAGTGTAGGTGCCAGAACTTTCCCATCCAGGTCCACCAGCAATTGCAAGTGTAGAGTATCGTCCGTTACTTTTTAGAGACAGTTGTTCTGCCCAAACAAGTTCACCTTTCTGGTTTTCTATAGATAGATTCACTGAGCCACTGGTATCTGAAATTCCATTAATTGCAATGATGTCCTTGTTGTTGTAAGATGCAAAGTCAGTTTGAATCATTAGTGATTGTGTAACTGTGTCTGTTGGATTCTTTACATTATCAGGAGTCATGCTAGTTCCACTAAGGGATACACCAACTGCAATGATTACTGCCAATGCAGCAATACCAATTCCGATCATTGCTTTAGAGTTCTTAGATGAACTAGAAACTCTGGGGGACTCTTTTCTAATTGTCTGAGTTTTTTGAATGTAAGGTGTTTGTTGCATAGTTGCAGTTTCAGGCAATACTACATCTGGAACTACAGGTTTTTCAACAGGAGTAGGAATATTGGGTTTTCTTCCTAGATGCTTTTCTGCTAATTTTCTAACATAATTTCTCTCAAAGTTACTGATAACCTCATTATTTTCACAAGCTCGGCGAATTTGTTTTAGGATTCTATCATCGCCAAAGTCTTTTTCCAAAAGTGCCTTTACATCATCAAGTAAATCATCAGTCACGAGTATTTTCTCCTATAATGATTATTTATGAATTCCTTGTTTAAGATTTCTAATAACTTCTATCTAGAGTAGATCTTTTGTGCTTGGATAATGACAGTTCTAATGTAGTCTTTTGCAGTAGAATCAGATACGCCCATCTGCTTTGCCCTCTGGTACAGAGTATTTTCTTGAGGATCACTCAGATAGCATTTTAGAAGATAGTTTAGTCTATGAGATCTCTTTTCGTCGCTTTTCATAATTTTTCTTCTTTTTTACACTAAAAAGCCAAGAGGATAATGAAATAACCAACATTGTATCATAAAATTCTAAAAAATACATATGATCTTTTTTAAATAATACCAAAAAACAAATGCAAATGAAACGAATTGAGGCAACTGTTCAAGCAGACAAGGCCGGTGCAGTTTCTGATGCAATAAAAGATCATGTTGGAGGATATACCATCTATGAGGGAAAAGGTAGAGGTTCTGGAAAAAGACAAGAGATCAGATCAGGAAGAGGTACAGGTTCATTCACTGCAGAATACAACAAAGTTGCAACAGTGATAACAGTAGTAGATGACTCAGATCTAGAGAAAGTAACTTCAGCAATTGCTGATGCAGCTTTTACAGGTAAAGGTGGAGATGGAATCATCATTGCAACCAATGTAGAAAGTGCTCTAAACATAGCATCTAAAAAGACGGGTTCTGAAGCCCTCTAATCATTTTATTTTATTTTATAATGAGCTGCTGAGAGGAGAAATTTCCTCTCAGGAGGTATCCTTTTGGAGGACATGTTTTTTGAAGGGATGGTATCTTATTGCAATCTAAGTATAAAAGCAAAGGATTTTGAAGTTACTGCTGTCCTTCAATTCCCATGAGAGTTAGTGTTGATCTAATTTTTGGAATTTTTCTAATCTTCCAAGTAATGGTTTCACGTAATGCTTCCACCTGGGCAGACTCGACTTTAGCCAAGATATCATATGCGCCAAATGTGCCGTGAACTTCAACAACACCTTCAATAGATTTTAGTTCTGAAATTACAGCTTCCTCAGAACCTAGCTCACAGTTTATGAGAACATAAGCTGTTGCCAATTATGATTCAACTCCTATTTTCATAACTAAAATGCTTTCTTGAAATATATAAGAATAGTCCAATTTGCTTAAAAATTCAATATTGTTTTGAGTAAAACCATTAACATCTGTAAAGCAAATTATTATTTTTAAAAATAAATTTAAGATATGGAATATGCTTCTCGCATGACCTTTTCAAGTTCTTCAAGATTCTTTGAGAAGGTAATTTTAGAACGTAGTTTAGAGCCACCCTTCAATCCTTTTGTAAATCGCATAGCTTGACTTTTGATGTTGGCAAATTTGATTTTGTATTGATTGGTAAGATGAAGATAATCAAAGAATGAATCCAATCTATCTTTGAAAGAGTATTCCTTGTATGAACCAGTCTTGAGATAATCATTAATCTGCTCAAACAAGAAGGGATTACCCATTGCACCGCGGCCAATCATCACATAATCACAATTAGTCTCATCTAGCATCAGTTTGGCATCCTCAGGAGTAGTAATGTCTCCAT
>JBHITY010000039.1:0-8622 GCA_042138585.1 Candidatus Nitrosopumilus sp. | reverse complement strand
CTGCCACAAGACCAGCACATGTTGCTCCAACTTTAGGAGTTATAGGAAATGTCTTTTTTGTGGTTTTGCTTACGAGAAAATTTCCAAATGCGATCCTTTTTTCGCTGGCAAAAACTACACCACCATCAAAAGTAATTCCAACAGCAGTTGCTCCTGGCATATACATGGACATATTTCAAATAATTTTGCCGCATAATAAAGGGCTTTCTACATTCTACGAACAACCCATGGGCAAGATTGTTATACTAAAAAAAATTCGTGTGATAGTATGACTACAGCCGAGATTAAAGGAAGCATTCTCAATGACGTAGTCTTTATGGGTTTAAGATCTGCAGTAGGAGTAATTTTCATACTTCATGGAATGATGAAATTTAATCCAGGCTTTGCAAATGCTTTGCCAAACATGGGATTACCACCAGAGATGCAAATCCCAATCGCACTTGCAGAAGTAGTACCAGGTATTTTGTTAATAATTGGAGTTCTCAGTAGATTTTCAGGAGCACTGCTTTCCATTGTTATGATTGGCGCAATCTTCCATGTAAAAGGAGCACAAAGCATGACAGGAGATGGAGGAGTAGAAATTGATGTGATTTTACTTGCAGCATCTCTAGTTATCATGATTGCAGGACCAGGAAGAATTTCAATATCACAAGCAATCAAAAAAATTCCTAGATGTATTCACTAGGACTTTCCAAAATTCTCCATTATCAAACATGCACATTTTGTCATTTTCTTGAGTAAATCAACTCGTGCAAATTCATTTGGAGAATGGATTCTTGCAAACATGTAGGTACTTCCAATTGCAATACAAGGAGCTTTTAAAATTTCAACAAAAGGATGCATTGGGCCAGTACCGGCATTAGAAACATTAAGAATAGACTTTCCAAATGATTTGTCAGCTGCTTCTTTTACTTGAGATACAAATGGATTTGAAGAATTTGTTCGAGCAGCTGCTTCACCATGATAGACCTTGACTCCAATATCAGAGAATCCTTTTGATTTTAGATGTTTTTTCAAACGTAGAACTTGTTTTTTTGGGTCCATTTTAGGAACTAATCTAAAATCAATTTTGACAAGAGATTCAGAAGGAAGAACCGTTTTAGCGCCATCACCAGTATAACCAGATACAAATCCTGCAATATTACAGGTAGCCCCTCCAACTAGGGCCTTTTTTATATCAATTCCTTTCTTATTTCCAACAAAAGATTTGATACCAAATTCCTTTTTGAAATCATTTTCATCAAATGGTTCACTTTTAATTAATTTCAAATCTTTTTTTGAGAAGGGAGTAACCTCCTTGTACCAATCTTTAATCAGGATCTTTCCATTAGAATCACGTAGAGAGTGAACTGCTTCAATTAATCTCCAAGCAGGATTTTTGATCAATACTGCTAAACTAGAGTGAGCATCTCGTATGGATTCTTTTACAGATAATTCAACAAATAGTAATCCTTTCATTCCAAGTCCAATGATAGGCCTGTTTTTTGCATCAACGTAGCCAAATTCCCAGATAACACCATCACATGAGAATTTCTTTTGATATTTTTTTAGATAATCTTCAATATGTGCACTGCCAGTCTCCTCTTCACCTTCAATTACAAATTTGATATTACATGGAACATCGCCAGTTGTTTTTAGACAAGCCTCAACTGCCTTGATTCTAGTGATTAGTTCACCTTTATCATCAGTTGCACCACGTCCAAAGATTTTGTTTCCTTTTCTTGTCCCACTAAATGGTGGAGAGTCCCACAAATCAAATGGCTCAGCTGGTTGGACATCATAGTGATTGTAAAACAGCAGAGTTTTGTTTGGATTTTGTTTTGATTTTACTTCTCCATATACAATAGGGGCAACGCCTTTTTTCAGTCGTAAAATTTCAGATTTTACTCCAGATTTTTTCAATAATTTTTGAACTAGTTTTGCACATTCTTCAATTCCTTCATTTTTTGCTGAAACACTAGGTTGACGAATTAACATTTGAAGGTCTGAAATCAAATCTTCCATGTGAGTATCAACATGTTTTATAGGATTCATCATATCACACTATTTTATCAAAAGGTTTCATTACAATAGGAATCTCAGGTAGGAGGTCCATCGAAGTCATGTGTAATCCTAATTTCTTTTGGACTGCTTTTCCTGCCAATCCATTAATGAATGCAGCAGCCGCTGCAGATTCTAAGGGTTTTCTGTTTTTAGATAATATTCCTGCAACCAATCCAGATAACACATCACCAGTTCCACCAACAGTCATTGCAGGAATTTTTTTCTCATAAAGATAGGTAGTGCTTCCATTAGAGATAACATCTGTAGAGCCCTTGAGTAAAACTGTGATTCCAAACTCTTTTGCTTTTTCTTCTACTAGTTTGATTCGCTCATTTTTGGAATTTGAAGGAACTGGTCCAAATAATCTCTTAAACTCACCAACATGAGGAGTAACTACTACATTCTTGTTTGCCAATAACGGTAAGACTTCTGGAATTAATGCACTTGCATCAAGGGACAACCTAACATCTCTATCCAAAAGAGATTTTACAAGATGTAAAAGTGAATTTTTTTCTTGGATAGCAAGACCCATTCCAATTGTTGCTGAATCAAGTTTCCTTGGTAATGCACCTAAGAGTTTGTTTACTGCACCACGGGTTAATTTTTGATCAACTAGAGGAATAACAATAAGATTTGGGGAAACAGAACGAGTAGAGGATACATTGATTTTTGGAACAGAAGTGTAAACTAAATCAGTGCCCGAGCGCAGTGCTGCAATTGAGGATAATATCGGAGCACCATGGTAAATGTAACTGCCACCAACAACTAGAACAATGCCATTCTCACCTTTTCGGGATTTAGATTTTCTGGCAGGAATGAATTTTTTTACAAGTGTAGTTGTGAGTGTTTTTCGTACCAATATGATATATCTCTAAAGAATAGATGAATAAATCTTGTTTTAAGATTAGGAGGTTTTCTTGATATTTTTCTTTGCTGTCTTGGTTGTTTTCTTGCTTATTTTAGTAGAGGCACTAGTTTTTGAGGAAGATTTCTTTGTCTCTCTTCCGAAAAATGCCTTTCTTGCAAAGCAGAGGTATGTAGTGTGACCTATGCCTTGAAAAGAATGTCTTGTTTTTCCTTCACGAGCTTCAATTGTTCTCAAAATATGTTCAGTGGATTCAATATCAGTAAACTCATTTTCAACTAGAGCCATAGTTAGTTTCTCTAATTGATTCATTGTAGGACATATTGCAAAAATAGAGCCACTGCCCTTTAGCATCTCTCGTACTTGTGGAATTACTACCCAAGGATCACCAAGATCAATTAATGCAACATCCATATCTTTGAGAGGCATCTTCTTTGCAGTTTTCAAATCTTGATTGTGCTGTGTAACATATTTTGAAACTCCAGCCTTTTCGATGTTTTTTGCTGCAATCTTCATGAAATTTTCATCAACATCAAAAGTGTAAACATGACCACGAGGTTTTACAATGCTTGCAACACAGGAGGTAAGTGAACCACTACCGGTTCCAATTTCTAGAATTTTTTGACCACTTTCAATTCCTGCTCTTGCAATAATGTAACCAATATCTTTAGGATAAACTATCTGGGTTCCATGTTGAATTTTCATTACATAATCATACATTGTAGGTTTGAGAAGATAGACGTACTTGTCCTTGTTTGTGGTTAATCTTGAACCGTATTCTTTTCCAATAGCATCAGAGTGTTTGATGACTCCAATGTGAGTATGAAGGGAATCCTTTTTTGAGATTTTAACAAGCCATTTTTTTGAATGATTAAAGTAGAATAATACAGACGAATTTTGCTTAATTTTATCCATGAATTCTGCTAAAAAATTTTAGATAAGAACCTATGGTTTATTGTTGGTATTTTAGATAATGCCCGACATATTTACGTGATAAAAGAAATGAATCAAGCCTAAAACAGGAATTTTTTGGGAATCATTACAGGTCTTGACTTGAAACAATATTCCTTTGAAAAATTGATACATAATTCGCTGTGTGTAAGAAAATTAACAAACATTTAATCAACTTAGAAGTTAGACTCACAGATAGAGTCACAACTCATCATTACGCTTAAGTTTACAATTGATTTAGAAAAACTATGGATCTTAATGAATTACACCAGAGGGAGATTGATTCACTTCGAGACGAAAATATAGAATTACGAAAAAAAGTTCATGAACTTGAGGCTAAAATCAAAGAATTAGAGAGTAAAAATTGAATTTCAACTGTGTGTTTCCAGAATGCAATTTTAAAGAAAATAACATTGAAGAAAAAGAATTTCTAAAACATTTGAGAGAAGAGCATCATAATGAATTGTTATCAATTTCAGAAAAAGAAGAAATTCCAATTAACATGGCTGAAATGATAACAGTGTCAAACTCCAAAGTGTTTATCAATTCATGATTAATGCAAAGTTGGCATTAGGTGATAATCAAGATCATTGTTAAATATCATTTTGACGTATTATATCTAACGAGAAAACCGTTGTTCTGCGTCGTAGAATGGTGGTATGGAAAGCGTTTCATGTTAGGTCAACGTCCTAGGAAAAAATACGCTTTCCTTGTGTCTCGTTGTTTTTAGATATCATCATTTAATCACAAATAGTATTTTAATGACTAAAAAAACAACAATGTGAAATGGCAGAATTAAAAGTTCAAGGTTCTGGAGGATATGTAATTGCAGACCTTACTGATGAACAAGCAAAAAAAGCAGATTTAGGTGTTGGAAAATTATTTTTGGCCCCAATTGGAAAGATTGAAACTGAAAAAATGCTCAAACACTATTGCAACAATTGCGAAACAGAATTTGATAATCCACCAAAGATTCAGTTAGAAGAAAGCCCCAATGAGGAGGTTGCAGACAATTTGATCTTAATTGAAAGAGGTCAATATGTATGTGAAAAATGCAGTGGAGTCATAGGAGAATACAGAGAATTTCAAAAGAAAGGCGAAGTTGGAAGTGCCAGACCAAGTGGATAAATCAGTATTCAATAAATACGGCAATTTTTCATTAAATCCATGGCAAATCAAAAATGCGTTTCTTGTGGCATAGGATTTTTCTCACCAACAGGTTCAGACAAATGTTCTAGATGTGCAGGAAAAGAAACAGAGGGTCATGGAGGACATGATTCCTGCGGTTGTGGACACAGCCATTAAATCTCTTTTTTCTATAACATGCATATATTACAGATATTGTGAGTGGTTTCATGGCAAAGACTTCGGAGGAAATGAAAAACCTTGTTGAAGAATTCATCAAAGTAACTAACATCAATTATGAAGATCAAACAGAAAAAGTCAGAGAAAAAAGCAACTTAATTGAATGGCAATTTCGAGTCGGAACAAATGTAATTGTTAGTAAAAACGCAAACAGAGAAGATAGAATTCATTTGAATGTAAACATGCGATTTCCCCCAGATGACTCAAAATTATTGGTAATGAAAAATCCATCATTTTCAAAAGCAGTGATGGATATTAGTGAAATATGTACAGTTTGTAATGTTGGACATCAATGGGTAAAAGACAAAGAAGACATTGTAGGTCTGGCAATATTTTCACATGTGGATGAGCAAATTCTAGATAGAATATCATTTCATAATACTTGGGATAATGTTGCAAGAGTGACGTCACATATTCAAAAAATCCTCCGCTCAAATTTTAGTGGCTTTTCAGGTCAATCAAATTCTGATGAGACTACTGAAAAATCCATGTACGGGTAATATCCAAAAATTTATCATATACGGATAATCAGAATAATTGATTGGTTTGCACGCCAACAACCCAGTGAGACAGCCAGCATTCGTGTAGTGCACTCACTGGGACATTACATTTTATCAGGGGCAGTTATTCCAAGTAGATTTAGTGCCTTTTCAATAGTAATTTTGAATGAATGAACTAAACACAAGCGGGAGTTTTCAAGTGATTCATCACCCAAATCAAGAACTTTAGATTTTTCATAAAACGAGTTGAAAGCAACTGCCAAGTCATGGCAATATCGAGAAATTACTTTAGGAGACAGGTTTTTTGCAGCATCACGTACTTGCAAATTGAAAAGACCAATTGTCTTTACCAAATCAATCTCAGATGGTTCTTTTAGTAAAGAATAGTCAACGTCGATAGAAGGAGTTCTTCCAGATTTTTCTAAAATTCTAGATGCTCTGGCATGAGTATATTGAATGTAAGGGGCAGTATCACCTTCCAAACTAAGAGACTTTGTTAAATCAAAAGCAATAATTTTGTCCAAATCTTGTTTGATCATCTCATAACGTAATGTTGCAACAGATACAGAGTGCGCAATTTTTTCAATTTCTGAATCATTCATTTCAGGATGTCTCTTCTTTGTTTCTTCAGATGTCTTCTGTTTTAGTAAATCATAGACAGAATCAGCGTTGACATACAATCCTTTTCTACCAGACATTTGAGCTTGTTTTCCATCAGTATCTAATCCAAGGACTTTTGCAGTTTCGGAACTCAGCGTTACTGATTCATATCCTAAATGCACATATGCGTCAGGAACTGATTTGAATTTCCCCATTAACGAGGTGATGATTTTTTGCAATCTTGCTTGTCGAGAATCAATTACAGTGATTACTTTATCAGCAGAGAAATTTGGTGACTCTAACCCACTATCATTGAGTGTAGTTTGCCACAAAATACGAGAGTTTGGTTGTTCCTTTTCGTATTTTTCATAATGGAATGGATCATCTAGTAATCCTAATTTCCATGCAGCGTAAGGGATATCTTTTGCAATGTAAGTAGCAGTTCCATTACTTCGGACAATTACTTTGTCTTCTTCTTTGTCTTCACCACGAATAACCCAACATCCAGCGTTTTTTCCATCATTTTCAAATTCTACGAGTTTCATTTCTTTGAGTTTCTCAAATATTCCATCCCATAATCCGGAGCGAATTATCTGGGATTCAAAATTCAGGCAATCATAAGAAACTGCTAGATTCCAGCATGTTTCAAGTTGATTTGCTAATACACGACGAGTAATTTTATCCGCAAATTGTGCGGTTTCAGAAGTGCCGTCTTCTAATTCTTTGAGAACATTTTTTCTGATTTCTTCTAAACTGGAATCATGTTCATATTTTTCAGTAGTTTTGACATAAACATCATCTCCGCAATAATGATCAAATTTCTTTCCTTGTGGAGGTTCTATTTCATATCCAAAGTGTTTGAATCCAACAATAATGTCTGCTACTTGTAGACCAGAGTCATCAACATAGTTTAAGACATTAACTTTGTAGTTTGCTTTTTGTAAAATTCTGGAAACAGTATCACCAATTATGATGTTACGTATATGACCTATGTGAAGAGCTTTGTTTGGATTCACACTAGTGTGTTCTACAACAATGGTAGAATTTTTTCCAATATCCACATCTCCAAATTCAGGCAAGTTTGATTCAGATAAAATTAATTGGTTGAGTTTTGGCCAGTCAGCATAAAAATTTAGATATCCTGAAGGATGTGATTCAGATTTTGAAACAAGAGTACTGACACATTGAGAGTATTTTTCAGACAACATCTCTGAAATTTCTTTAGGACTCTTCTTGAGTTGTTTTGCAAGTAAGAAGGAAATATTTGAACTAACATCACCAAACCCAGGTTTTGCAGGCTCTACTGAAAAATTTACATCAGAGATAGAAAGATTATCTAAAATTTTGTTTAGATTATTTTCGATTTCATCAAGTATAGATTTGAAAGTCATACTATATCTCAGATAATCTAGGTGCTAATTTATCTAATGCTTCAAGAACTCCATCACCTGCATGTGCAGAAACAGTCATTGTAGCCTCAGATTTTACGTCATCAGATGCATTACCTAAGGCAACACTTGTTTTTGCTACTTTGAATAATGGAATATCAGTTGCACTATCACCAATTGCGATGACATCTTCTTTTGAGATCGAGAATCTTTTCATAATTTCAGAAAATCCAGTTCCCTTATCAATTCCATAAGAGTTGATGTGATAGGCATACTGACTGTCAGACAATACAGCATCAACATTATTCTCAGAGAGAATTTTTCTTGCCTGATCGAGATCAAAGGTTCTCTGTAACACAACCTCAGTCATTCTTGGAAAAACATACTTTTCTGCTACATTTTCCATGTTGTTTTTCAAAATATCAAGGGCATTTTTGCACTCGTCCATATTTCCTAGTAAGATATGATCATTTGAGTCAAGAGTAATACAACCACCATTTTCCCCGACTGAAACTTTTGTTGTACCACCAAAGACTGAAAGCAAAAATCCTTCAACAGAAGATCGCCCAGTTACAAAAATAACATCATGACCCATGTTAACAAGACGTCGTAGCGATTCTAAAGCCTCTAGATGGATTCGCCCTCCACCATTTTCAGTAATTGTTCCATCAATATCTACTGCAAAAGTTCTTTTTTTCACATCAGATGTTTTTTGTACTGAATAATATTTGCTACGTATGAAACAAAAAGAAAATGCGTATTGTTCATTAATGTAATGATTTTAATCAAAATATGGTAAAAAAGGGAATAATTGCAGAGATTTTTAGTAAAGCAAAATTTGCAGATGAATCCAAATCATACAAAATTTTCTATAGAAATTTTGAAAGAACAGTTGAAACTACTTTACCAG
>JBHITY010000038.1:0-8898 GCA_042138585.1 Candidatus Nitrosopumilus sp. | reverse complement strand
GTTTCTTCACAACCTGGTGCACCAGAACCTGCTGCTGGCACGATTGTGACTTCTGGATGATCTGCATATGCAGCTGGTGTTGTTGCAACTAATCCAGCTACCATTGCAAATAGTACGAAGAGAGAGCAAATTGCTATAGTCTTCATTACACAGTTTACTTTGTCGGATACATAAAAACCTCACTGGAATTTCCAATAAGCGAGTCTTAGTTTTTTCTAAATTGGTACAACTTTAAAATTCCAAATATAGGAATTCCAACATACATTCCAAGATTAAGTAATACTATGGAGATACCATATCCTAACATTTCTTGCTCTGAATCAATTTCTACATGATTTAGCAATGATAATGATGATAGCATTGGAGTAAGTGTTACTTTCATAACTTCTTTGAAAAATGGTTGCTCTCTTTCAAAGTCTGCAACAGCTGGTGAGAATGAATAATAGAATTGATTAAAAGTTGTCATAAATGCAATTCCTGAATTTGTTTTGAGAACAGTATTGTCTCTAAGTTCTCTTAATTGTTGTACTTGTGGTGCAAGTTCTGAACCAAATGTTGCAGTTGCTATAAGACAACCACCGTTTTCACCGTTTACTTTTCCATCATCTCCTGGTTCGTCAATTGGTTGTGCATTTGCCTCACCTACAAGAATATCAAAAGAAACAATTTCTTTAGGAATTGGTTGGAATAAAATTCCTTCAACTGAAATTTTCATTGAATAAATCCCATCATCAGGAAATTCTACCTTTAACCCTTTGATAGATCCTTCAGATGTATGAATTAAGTTTGGAGTTTGAAAAATAGTATCACCATCTTCTTTTGAAATTTCTATTTCGTAATCAATGTGTACTTGAATCTCTTTAGTTTGAGGATTTAGAAAATCTATTTTTAGATTGTTTAAGTCCCCAACAACAATTTCATCATGAGTTAATTTTACATTCAAAGTGTTTTTGTCTGTAGGTAATGTTTGAGTTTCAGCAAATACTGGAACCATTAAAAGTGGAACAAGTAATAATGCAAAAAGAATTTTCATACTTCGTATCAAAAAATCATAAATAAAAATCGTACTCCAATTATTCAAAAAATTTCACGCATAGAAATGCTATGCCAGCTTTAAATATGGAATTAACATAATTCCAACATTGTATAACAAGTTTGCATTATTCATTACAATTATCGGAATTTTCACAATACCTGCATTAATCCCTGATGTCTTTGGACATGGTTTGGGTGGAGATCAAGCTCCTGCCATTTCCTTTGGTGATATGGAAGTAACTGTTAGTACACAACTAAACCCATCTGACATTACTGTAGGTGAAATTGATAATGCAAACATGCAGATTCGTTTCTTTGATACTTTGACTGATACTAATCTTGACAAAGTAACATACAGAGTAGAAGTTTGGCATAGTGGTGAACTTTTGGCTAGAAACTTGTTCTATGATTTGGATGGTAGATTAGATGTTAAATTAACTCCAAAAGCTGATTGTAATGAAGAAAATCTTCATCAATGTACTGTTTACTATGGTTCAGAACACGTTAGTGCACCTGGTGCTCTATTTGTCCATGGTACAGAATGCAATGATGATAATCTTGAGATGTGTGCAAGACCCGGAATTACAGGTCCAATCTTCTTGGAGGGTGGATTGTACCAAATTCGTGTAGATATTGAGGCCGCAACCAGTCCAAAATCAGTATTGGCTAATTTGTTGAGCTATGAAACTTTTGTTAGTATTGCACAAGATCAAGACTTTATGATACAAACTGCTAATGCAGACATTCCTGTTGTAGTCAAGACTTACTATGATCAAGTTGATAATTTCAAATTTGATCAATCAGATAATTCAATTTCATTTGACATGCCATTTGACTGGACTCCAGAGTATGTTGATTTGGTTCAAGTAGTTCATGAAGAAGTTAGAGTTCCAAAGACGTTTGCACCATATGCAGAAGGTAAACAATTCAAAGGATATGTGAATGGTGTAGAGGTTGATCAAAGAGCACTACTAAATGATCCTTATTCATATGATGATACTAACATTGTTCATTTCCTAATTACCAACCAAGAATTAGATAGAATTAATGAAACATTAGGAGAATCCAATTAC
The DNA here is from genome assembly GCA_042138585.1 of Candidatus Nitrosopumilus sp. Lineage (GTDB taxonomy): Archaea > Thermoproteota > Nitrososphaeria > Nitrososphaerales > Nitrosopumilaceae > Nitrosopumilus. The sequence continues at coordinate 6,790 of JBHITY010000038.1, read as the reverse complement.
AATAATCCAAAAATGGATTTAAAACTAGTTCCACTTAGCGCAGTTGAAAAACAATCAACTGAATTTTATCTAGTAGATACTACTAACTATGAACCTGTTCCAACAACTGTAAACATCTCTTGGGATGGAAGTTATGGTGCTGGTGATGAAGTTCCTTTTGAGATTACCTTCTTTGATGAAAATAGAGAACTCATTCGAGATATGAGATATGTTGTATCATTTATTGATGAAAACGATAAAGTCCTTGAGTCATTCATGGGAGATGATCCGCAAATGCCAGGAATAGTTGCTACTGAAGGAATTGATATTAAGAAAATCTATGTCCCCTCTCAAGGAGTATACAGAATTGATGTTAGAGCTTTGGGTACTGGATTAGCATATGATGAAACCTATGCAGGAATTGGTTCAGGAATTATTGAACTTGGACCTAGCCTCGGCAAGCCTACACCCGTACCAGAAACACAACCACCTGCAGCAATACCAGCTTGGATAAAGAACAATGCAGAGTGGTGGGCTGCTGGACAAATTGATGATGATTCATTTGTTCAAGGAATTCAGTATTTAGTTAAAGAGAATATTCTAAAAATCCCTCCAACATCACAAGGTGAAGGTACAGGTTCTAATGAAATTCCAGCTTGGATAAAGAACAATGCAGAGTGGTGGGCTGCTGGACAAATTGATGATGATTCATTCATTCAAGGAATTCAATTCTTGATTAAAGAAGGAATCATGAAAGTTCAATCATAGGTTTTTAAATAAATTCAGCCAAGTGATAGTATAATGAAAGACATCAACGACATCATGCCAAAAGTTCCTAACATGAGATGGGGTGCTTTGATGAACAAAGCTCCAACTAGTGATAAAGTTGAGGAGATGAACAAAATTTTCCCAAGTAATGGAAAATGGCATACTGTCTTTGAAGAAAAAGATTCAGTTACAATTGATGGAAAAGAAATCCGTAAAAAAGATCCAAACAAGTGGACATAATTTGAAAAATCTATTCCTCTTACTTTTACTACCCTTGTTTGTATTTGCATTTGATAATGCATTTGGTCATGGTGTAGGAAGCGAGACATTTCCTCCTGTAAATCTTGATGGAAAGCAAGTAACTGTGGAACTCTCTTCGTCACAAAGTGATCCTGAAGCAAGTGATGATCAGCAAATTTCGATTTCAATGATTGATTTTGATTCAAAAATTACATTACGTGATGTTACCTTTCACATAAAAGCTGAGAAAGGAAGCCAATTTCTTTTTGAACAAGAATTCAAAGCAGATAATGGTTTTCTAGTATTCAATTTTGTTTCAGAAGAAACTGATTCAATTATTATTGAAGAGGAAAGTGAAAGTAACATCTTTGGTTCCTTGTTAGGATTAGATAGTAGACTGATTCATGTAAAGGGACCTAAACTCAGTGAAGGAGGACTGTACAAATTTGATATCAGTATACTTACTGCAGATGGATATTCTAAGACACTTGATGAACCACTAGTATTCAACGCTGGAATCTCTATTGCTCAAACCTCTAGACATGATTTTGTTGATCCAAATTTTGGAGACCAGAAAATTGATGTGGTTACTTACTATGATGAAATTTCTGATTTTGAATATGATTCTGATTCAAAAGAAATCAGTTACTCTATGCCTTTTGAATGGAGTTACACAAACATCAATCAAACATCAGTTGTACATGAAGAACTAGTAATTCCAAAGACGTTTGGTGATTTACTTGTATCTGGATTCACTATGTACGTCAATGGAGTGCAACTATCTGATGATGTTGCAACAATTGATGATTTTTTTGCTGATGGACGTATAGTTCATTTCATAGTTTACCAAAAAGAACTACTCAAAGTTCTTGAAAATGGTTCAAATGAGAATGGCATGAATTTTGTAATTTCTCCTGATAGAGATTATCCTCATTTGAGTTCAGTTACTGAGAACGGACAATTCAGAATTCTTGTATCTTGGGAACCTGAAAATTTGAAATCTGGTTCTGCTGCAAAAATACTCTTTGATGTAACTGATGTTTTCTTGAAAAACAAACCTGTTTCAACAAACTATCAGTTCTCTATAACACAAAATAACAAAGTAATTTACCAACAAAGTGGAGTTAGCACTGATTCAAGAGAAGAACATAATGTTGCAGAGTTTGTAATTCCACAAGATGTTACAGGAATTGTCAACTTGAATTTTAATAATTTAGATAATAATGATCTTGCTAGAACAACTATTCCAATTGTTATTGATAGAGTTACAAACGAAAAAGAAATTACAATTCCTGATTGGATTAGAAATAATGCATTGTGGTGGTCTGAAGAACAAATTGATGATACTACATTTGTTCAAGGAATTGAGTATCTGATTAAAAACAAAATCATTGTAATTCCTCCAACTCAACAGGAAGATTCTTCCTCTCAAGAAATTCCTGATTGGATTAGAAATAATGCAGCCTGGTGGGCTTCTGGCCAAATTGATGATACTACATTTGTTCAAGGGTTAGAATTCTTGATTCAGAAAGGAATCATTCGTGTTTGATAGGCACTAATTCGAAAATTTAACAAGTCGCTTTAAATCAATAATTGAACAAAATCCAGGAATTCATTTTTGAGAAATCATGCGTTCATCTGGATTAAAGAATGATGTTCTAAGTCATTATCTAGATAAATTAGAAAAAAATGAATCATTAAAGCTGTCCGTGGATCAAGACAAGTTAGAATGGATTAGTTGAAACATAACTCATTCAGCTCAAAAAAAAAAGATATCATATTAAAGCAAGGGATATGATGGATAAATTAGTTGAATACTATAGACCAAGATTACTTGAGAAAACAACTTCAGGATTCGAAGATATCATCTATGCTTTCTAGTAAATCATGTAAAACTCTACTATTTGGAATTCTTCTAACTGTTCTCTTTGTTCCACAAATAGCATTTGCTGATGTCTTTATTCCTGAAAGTGAATACACTGGTTACTATGACTATCAAGATATTTTCACTGTAGTTGGAAATGTAAAAAATCAAAATGATTTTGCATTGATCCCAACAATTACAATTTCTGTAATTGACACTGATGATACAAAAATTACAAAACAATTTGTTCATGTGCCAATTCCTGCAATGACTGATATCCCATTTAAAATAAAATTTCCTGAGATTCATGGTCTAAATCCAGAATTGTTAACAGCAGAACTAAGTTACACTGAAACTGAAAAAGATCGTATTCCAATTCAAATCATTTATGATAAAACTTTGATCACCCATGATGATGGACATGTTACTGGAAAAATTGAGAATATTGGAAATTATACAGTATACAATCCCAAAGTATATGCAATTGTACATGGCTATGAAAATTACGTCTTAGACGTTGCTCACAACATTGAAAGAATTGAAAAAATTGAACCTGGAGAAATTCTAGACTTTGCCATTTATCCTGATCCATCTGTATCTGAACCAGTACGCTTCTACTCTTGTTTTGCACCCGTTGATACCACTGTAATTCCAATTTCTACACAAAAGAATGGAGGGAATTTTGATTTTAGGTATGATTCACCTGGTACATTCTATTATGGTGCAAAATTTGATGAACAAGGAAATGTTTTGACAATTAGCGGAACAAATAGTTATCCTATTCCAACATACGCAAATTTTGAGTTTCCTCCAATTTCTGGAAATGAAAAATTCTCTGTCACATTAAATGATGAACCAATCGAATTCATTCAAAGTATGGATGAAATGGGATTTTGGCATGTTGCGTTTGATGTGAAGCCCCAATCTCAAGGTACTCTAAAAATTTCTGGTTTTGAAAAAGGATTACCACCAGAACTCCCTTCAATTCCTGTATGGGTCAAACAAAATGCAGATTGGTGGACAACCCAACAGATCTCTGATTCAGAATTTTTAGAAGGAATAGATTTTCTTTTAGAAAAACAAGTTGTAACTGTTCCAACACGTGAGGCAGTTTCAGAATCTGAATGGAGTATTCCTAATTGGGTAAAAAATCCTGCAAGTTGGTGGTATGAAGAAAAAATTACTGATGATCAATTTTTAAACATAATTGAAAATCTTGTTCAACGAAAGATAATTGTAATCTAGTTAAAACATTTGACAAATAATTCATAATTTAATTGAAAAATCTTATTATACAAATTTCATTCAAGCTAAATAACCAATGTTACCATTACGAGATGAAAACCCCCACCCACCAGGATTCAAACCAAAAATTACAATTGGATTAATCATACTCAATGTTGTAATTTTCTTTTATGAAGTATTGGTTACAGGTCAATTTTGGGAATTCTCCAATCAAAACGCTGCATTCATGTTCTTTGAATGGGGTGCAGTTCCTAGCTGTGTAACTGGTTTTTCATCAATGATTCAACCAGGAATCTCTTGCCCTGACACTCCATACTTTTCCTTACTCAGCTCAATGTTCATGCACGGTGGTTTAATGCACTTGGGTGGTAACATGTTGTTTTTGTGGATCTTCGGTGACAACATTGAACTAAAGTTTGGTAAAGCAAAATTTCTTTTAATTTATCTAGCATGGGGAATTGGTGCAGGTCTAGCTCACATTGTAATTGATCCTACAAGTTCTATTCCTGCAGTTGGTGCCTCTGGAGCAATATCTGGTGTTCTCGGTGCATATTTGGCAATGTTCCCACGAGTTAGAATTACCACCTTCCTTATGTTGGGATTCTTTTGGAGAATGATGCATATCCAAGCAAGATGGTTCTTGCCATTTTGGTTGGTATTCCAAAACCTGTTACCATTTTTCATAGGTGGTTTTGGTGTTGCAGGTGGTGGTGTTGCATACATGGCACACATTGGAGGCTTTGCAATAGGATTTGCAACTGGCTATCTCTACAAGAAAACACACAGTTCTGAATACACATACGGAACACGATACGGTTACAGACCAGATTATTGAAAGCATAAATTCCTGACTCTAGTTTGAATTTTCATGCCATTGATTACAGTGTCAATGTATCCTGGAAGAACTCAGGAACAAAAAGACGAATATGCAAAAGCAATCACAAAATCAGCAGTTGAGATTCTAAAAACAAAAGAAAATCATGTCATTGTTGTTTTTGAAGACAATCCAAAAGAAAATTGGTTTTTGGCAGGAAACCAACTTTAATCATTTTTTAAAAAATTTGACTGGATGACTTCTCCTGTCCAGTCGCAGGTTGACATACACACTATGGTCGGTATGATTCTATTAGAACAACTTTGCATAAGAAGAAAATGGTACATTTTGCGATTGTACCAATAGTTTATCCTTTTATTGTCATTTGATTATTGGTTTGCAATGAAAGCTGCAGTTGTACAATTCAAAGCATCAACAAACAAAGAAACCAACCTAAAAAAAATTATTTCATACATTGAGAAAGCAGCTTCAAAAAATGCAGCACTGTGTGCATTTCCAGAGTTTATGATGTTTTACACAAATTCTTCTCAAACACCAAAACAACTTGCAAGTCTGGCTGAAACCATTAATGGAAACTTTGTGAAAACTATTGCCAAGACTGCAAAGGAAAATCACATCCAAGTTGTAGGCTCGTTTTATGAGAAGAGCAGAAAAAAAGATAGAGTCTATGATACTTCGTTTGTAATTGACAAATCTGGTAAAGTGATATCCACGTACAGGAAAATTCATCTCTATGATGCATTAGGTTTTAGAGAATCCGACAAAATGGCATCAGGTTCAAAGATTGCAAAGCCAGTACAGACAACAGTTGGCAAAGTAGGAATGATGATCTGTTATGATTTACGTTTTCCTGAAATGTCCCGCTCACTTGCAGCTGCAGGCTCTGAAGTATTGGTTGCACCATCAGCTTGGGTTAAAGGAAACATGAAAGAAGAACATTGGATTACAATTAACAAGACACGTGCAATTGAAAATGGTTGTTATGTTATTGCACCTGATCAAGTTGGAAACATTTACTGTGGAAGAAGTCTGGTTGTTGATCCATATGGAAAAGTTCTACTTGATATGAAAAAGAAACAAGGAATTGGTTATGTTAACATTGATCTTAAAAAAGTAAAACAAACACGCAAAGTCTTACCTCTACTCAAAAACAGAAGAACAGATGTCTATCCTACTTTGAAGGCTTGACTCTGCTTTTACAATTAAAGTTTGAACACTGTTTACTCCATTGTTGTTTTCGTGAGTAACGAAAGATTACCATTGGCCACTTGCATACCTCACAAGGACTCTTTGTAGCTCTGAGTTTTGCCTTTTGTAATAATGGCGATGATGCTTTACATCCACCATAAAAGTTTGAACAACCCATGAAACGCTTTCTTGTTGTTCTTGAACGAATAACCATCAGCTCTCCAACTTTGCACTGAGGACATGGAACCAGGCCATTTTTTGGAGAGTTTGTTCCAAGAATCATGTATTTTTTGTCTTTTGATGACCATGAAAGATACCCATTACCATCAAGGTACTGAATGATCTCTTTTTTGAAGATACTAGTTTTGGACTTGGTAGTTTTTACTGAATGCCTTACCACAGTCTTTTTGATCTGTACAGTTTGCAGTTTCTTTGATGGCATGTTCTATCTTGATTTTACTAAAACGATTTTTATAGGGAACTGGGTCAGTGACATTTGTGGAAAAGGTTTGTGTTCTTGGTGCAGGAAGTACCAAGTATGGAAAATTAGCAGATAGTATTGCCGATATCACTACTCAGGCATCAGTTGCAGCCATTGAGAGTGCAGGAATTTCTCCTAAGGATATCAAAGCATCTTACATCTCAAACGTATTTGGAGTTGCAGACAAGCA
>JBHITY010000037.1:0-9014 GCA_042138585.1 Candidatus Nitrosopumilus sp. | reverse complement strand
CGCTGGAAATAGACATGGAATACAATCAATATTATTTGAAGAATGTAATTCTCTACGTGATGAAATCACAAAGCTAATCTTGGTCGCTCCTTAGAAATGGATGATAGTAATTTTCCAAATGGTGTATGCAAAAAATGTCACCAGAGTGTAGTTGTTCTCATTCGAAAGCATGAGCTAAAGGTTGGGGATATCAGATATGAATGCAAAAACTGCGGATTTGTGAGCACAAAATAACTTGTTTCAATCTTTAGAATTTCTAATAAGATAGAGTTTACTATAATCCCTTCAAAAATTTATCGGAGTCTGAGGCAATCTGCTTCTTTTTATCTTTAGACATTTTCCTTATAGTTGAAAAGACAGTCCACAATCGAGGATTTTTTTCTAGTTTTTTCTGATTCTTCAAAAAGAAATCCCAATAAAGATAGTTGAACGGACATGCGTCGTTACCTTCCTTCTTTTTTACATCATATCTGCAACCCTTACAATAATCCGACATTTTGTTAATGTAATTCCCACTAGCAGCATAGGGTTTGGAACCTAGAATACCTCCATCTGCATAGAGAATCATTCCATGTGTGTTTGGAAGTTCAACCCACTCAAATGCATCCGCATAGACTGAAAGATACCAATCACATACTTGTTTTGGGTCTAATCCAGAAATCAATGAAAAATTTCCAGTAACCATCAGTCTTTGAATGTGGTGTGCATATGACTCTTGAATAGTTTGTTGAATGCAATTTTTTAGACAATTCATTTCTGTGTCTCCAGTCCAAAAGAAATCTGGAAGATTTTTTTTTGCTCCAAAGAAATTAGATTCAACATATTTTGGCATGTAATGCCAGTATACTCCACGAACATACTCTCTCCACCCGAGAATCTGTCTAACAAATCCTTCAATTGATTCAAGGGGGATTGAATTTTTTTCTAATATTTTTTGGATTACATCTTTTGGGTCAAGTAAACCAATATTTAGATACATGGACAAAACTGAATGAAATAAAAATTTTTCATCTTGAGCCATAGCGTCTTCATAGGGTCCAAAAAGATTTAATCTATTATCCACAAAGTCAGACAAGCTTTTTTGCGCTTCATCTTTTGTAACAGCAAACCAAAATGGCTCTATCTCTCCAAAATGATTAGAAAATTTTTCTTTTAATTTTTCAATTAGAGACTGTGTAATTTTATCAGGTTTGTGAGTAAGTGGTTCGGGAATAGTTCCAATATTTTTTGGCAACCTTTGTCTATTCTTGACATCATAATTCCATTTACCTCCTATTGGACCTCCTTTTTCATCTAGAAGGATTTTGTACTTTTTTCTCATCATTTGATAAAATGTCTCCATTCGAAGTTCTTTCCGACCTTCTGCCCACTCATTAAAATCACTGATTAGGCAAAAAAACCTCGTATCCTCTAAAATTGAAGTTGGAATTTTGAGCGAGTCATTCCATTTCTTTATTTCATCAAGTACACGATATTCTCCAGGATGAGTTATTAGAATTTTTTTTGGCTTTAGAAGACTACATTGATTTTCTAACTCTTTTGTAAAACTAGGTTTTGACTCGTCAAATTCGACATAAGTTACATTAAATCCCTTTTTTCTCAAATCTTGTGCAAAATGGCGCATTGCACTAAAAATCAAAACTAATTTCTTTTTGTGATGATTGACGTACTCTATCTCATCTATTACCTCCATCATCAGAATGGAATCTTGTTTCTTATCAAATCCGTCTAGTGAGGAAATCTTTTCACTTAACTGATCTCCTAGAATGACACAAAGATTTCTTGTTTTAGAAATTTTCTTTGTTGTGATTACTTTAACCAACTAAATTACCTGTTCAATCATATTCAATCAGTCCACCCATTTAAAAAAATTTGACTCATTTAATCGGCTAATTTTGCTGCGACTTTTGCAATCTTTGAACCAAATGCTCTTGCTACAACCAAATCTACTTCTTTTATTTGATCACTGTTTGGTCCAACAATAGTACTAGGTCCATAAGGACTTCCACTCTCATGCAACTCCTTCGTGTCATATGATGGACCAACTATTACCATTCCTTGATGAAGCATAGGCATCATCATAGATAGTGCAGTGACTTCTTGTCCACCATGTACACTAGAAGCTCCAGTAAAGACCCCTCCAACTTTTCCAATTAATTTGCCTGTAAACCACAATTCAGTGCTAAGATCCCACATCTTTTTCATCTCATGTGCCATATTTCCAAATCTTGTAGGTGAACCAAATACAATGGCATCAGCAGTTGGCATCTCATTGATTATAGAAAATTCGTCAGATGTTGGATATTTTTTCTCTAAATCATGGTGAATTTGAAGCCAATTTTCGTCCTTTTCTATTATTTCCATGGGAATGTCATCTGCAATTCTTAAAAATTTTACATTACCTCCACTTTTTTTTGCTCCCTCTGCAATTGCTTCGGCCATCTTTGCGGTATTTCCTCTTCTAGTGTAAAATACTATTAAAATTTCTGGATTATTTTTCACAAGTTACCAAAGTTAAACAATAGTTAAAAAGGTCAACATAGTTTTTGACTAGTGCTAATGTTAGCACTATATACTAATTTTACCACGAGTTAAATAGCAAAACAGCATAATGTCTTTGAATACAATGACCAAACCAATTCTAGGAGTCAGCAAATGTTTAGAATTTGATAACTGCAGATATGACGGCAAGATGATCGCAAATGATTTTGTTAGAAAGTTAAAGGATCATGTTGAATTTATTCCGGTTTGTCCTGAAATGGGAATTGGGTTGGGAAATCCCCGACCACCAATTAGATTAGTGAAAATAGGTGGTGAAAAAAATTTGTATCAGCCATCCAGTGATGAAAACCTTACCCAAAAAATGAATGAGTTTTCAAAAGAGTTCCTAGATAGTCTAAAAGTTCTGGATGGATTTATTCTAAAACATTCTTCTCCAACTTGCGGGGTAAGAAACGTTAAACTTTATCACAAAATTGGTAAAGCAGTTGGGTACGACCAAACCAATGGTATATTCACTGAAATTGTTCTAAAAAAATTCCCTTACATCATTGTTGAAGATGAGGCAAGACTTAGAAATCCAGTTTTGAGGGATTCATTTCTTACCCGTGTTTATACAATGAGTAGACTTAGGGAGTCCCTTGAATCAAAAAATTCTTTGACCCAATATTGCAAAGACAACGAGATGCTCTTTATGTGCTATGATGAATCAGGTCCAAAAAGATTACAGGAAATGATTTCACAATTTTCTGAAGATGATTTTGATGAAAAATTCATCGCATCTGTATATGATATTCTGAACAGAATCCCATCAGCTGATGCTCTAAATAGTACCTATGTCTACATCTATTCCCTTCTAGAAGACAAACTTACCTTACCTGAAAAAGAGTATTTTGGAGAGATGATTAGAGACTTTGCGCAGGGATTAGCACTTCCATCCCAAGTATCTACTCTCTTGTATTCCTGGGCCTTGAGATTTGAGGTGAAATCCATTATTTCTCAGACCATCTTTGAACCATATCCAAAAGGATTAGTTCCAATTAGTTCGGAGAGCAGAACCTACTCTTTAATTGATTACAAAAAGGTCTAATTTTCTGAAATTAGTTTTTCAATTGTTTCGCAAATTATTTGAGCAACATGAAAAGTTGCATTACTCATTTTTTGGTTTTGATAATCTTCGTTAATTTTGATCACAACCTGATTTAGAATATCTTTGAAATCTCGATTTTCTGACCTTATGGTATAATCTGTGAAAATTTCAAATGATTCTGAGATATCTCCCTTAGTAATAGAGTCATATAACATAGAAAATATTTTTTCAGAAGACATGGAAAAAATCTTAGAATTTAACTTATAAAATAATTGGGTTAGTTCCAAAATTGAGACTTAGTTTTCAAAAATACTAGAAAATATTGTCAAGTTTGTTAGAAATACAAGATTATCTATTTTTGAGGAATTGCCTTTTTAGAACTTGATTCTGCTGATCTAATGAATATATCCATAGTTTTACTCATTTTTTGTGCAAGAATTCCATGTAAAAATGGAAAATATTTAAGAATTCCATTAAATTTTAGATTCACGTTAATTGTAATTACAGTTCCATTTCCAGATGAAACATAAGATTCAATGAAAGATGTTCCCTTTGTAGGTCCGCTAAGAATGTGAACTTCGTGAATGTTTGGGTAAATTATTACATGTTTGGTTTTTACGTTCAAATTCATTCCTAGGAAATTTATTTTTTCATTTACAATCATTCCATATTTATTTTCTTCAATGATGTCTAAAGATTTAAAATGATTCGGCATTATTTCATGAAAATTTTCAACATCTATACTAATATCAAAAATTTTCTCTTGTGGTAATACTGAACATCTTTGCATGCTAAAATTACTCAATTTTCCATCACCAAGGTTAGATAGTCAGAGAGATTAGTTTTTGTAACTTCATAATCTGGATGCAGTTTCATGATTTGTTTAGCTAACAATGCCATTGCAGTTTTTACACCATCTGTTTTTTCAGGATCAGTTCCAGGATACAATCGAATAGTAGTTTTTTCTTGTCTAGTAGAAATTTCAATCAAAAATTCCTGATGTAATTCTGAGATTACAATAGAGGGCAATAATGCAGTCAAATTATCTTTATCAACAAATATAGTTTGAACTTTAATCAGTATGGGTTCTTTTTGAAAAATAGGATTGAAGTCATTTTGAAATTCATTTAGATTAATTCTTTGATTAAATACAATATGAGGCATTAATTCAACATGAGAGATTATAGCATATAAAAAAAATTCAAATTAATCCATAGTGCTAAAATTATAATTAAAACTCATAAAATATACTCAAATTAGCACTAGATTTACCAAATTTATGACATTAAAATAGGATGAAGGGGAAAATAAGGTATGGAACAAGCATACCTTGAACCAACATATGCAGAGATTGTAGAATCAAAACAGGAATTGATGAAAAAGATTTCAAAAAAACTCTCCAAAGATATAATGCTACAACAAACTCTTGCAACAGTAGTCAAGGTATCCTAAAAGAACATGTTTTCTTTAAAATCCTACAAGCCAAATGTTCTAACTGCTTTTGGAGTAATTTTTTTAATTTCAGCGTCAATTGTTCCAATTCAGAATTTGATTGTGTGGGGACCAGATTTTGTTTATCATTTCTACACATCTTCAGAAATTACTGCTGAAAAAATTTCAATTGGAGTAATTGTTTTAGGAATTATTTTTATTTTGTTAAGTTTCAAAAAACAGGTTCATGTTGAGTGAATTACCACTAGAGTAAAAACTTTCTTTCTCTTAAATAATTTCAAGACGTAATTAATACATGAATGAATTGCTCATTGATAGTGGAAACGAAGTTTCAGTAAAGAACAAGGATGTTCGAATTTGCATTAGTTGTGGGAGTTTACAAATTGACTCATATGAATTTGGAATTTCATGTGAGGATTGCGGTGCACTGATAGGGAGAGAGAAATGTTAACTGAACTTGTACATCAAAAGTCTTGTAAAAAAAATAAACTAATTACTGATTTAGATACAGGCGAGATTGCTTGTACTAACTGTGGTGCAGTATTATCTGAAAGAGTAGTGGATAGCGGACCTGAAAGTATTGGTTTAACCGGTGAGGAATATCAGAGTAATAGCAGAGTAGGAAGGAAAATTTCACTAAAAATGATTGATATGGGTTTATCAACAATCATAGAATCTAAAGATAGAGATTCCACTGGAAAGGGACTTTCTGCAGAGAATCGACGTATGTTTTATCGCCTGAGAATGTGGGATAGAAACAGTCGTTCGGCAACTTCATCAAAGTCATTCCAAAAGGCATTCACCATGCTCGATGGAATTGGCGCTAAATTAGGTCTTCCAGAATCAGTAATTGAGCAAACGGCTTATCTATTTAGAAAAATTGCTGCAAAAAAGATTCTTGCAGGTAGATCTACAGTAGGGATTCTTTGTGCTGCAGTCTACATTACATGTAGGATGACAAACACTCCAAGAACATTACAGGATGTTGCTAAAGCAGGAAATCTAAACAAGAAAAACATTCAGAGAACATATAGATTTCTTGCCAGAGAATTGGAATTGTCTATTGATGTATATCAGCCCACAGAATTTGTGTCAAGAATTGCAACTGCTGCAAACCTTTCTGAAAAAACGGAAAGACTTGCTTACAGAATTCTAGATGTTTCTGCAAAAAATGGTGTTTCTGCAAGTAAAAATCCAATGGCAATGGCAGCTGCTGCAACATATCTTGCATCAATAAAAAATGGAAAAAAGGTTTCACAATTAAAAATTTCAAAAGTTTCTGGAATAAGTGCAGTTACAATCAGAGACAGAACAAAAGAAATTTTGAAAAAAGTTGGAGGTGAGATTGATGGGTAGAACATGTAGAGGTATTTGTGAAATGCATAAAGCAGAACCGGCACCAAACAAAATAAGATATGAAATTGGACAAAAAAGATGTACGTTTTGTGGAATTTTCTTAGCAATTGATGATCCAAGATGTATTTGTTGCAAAGCTGTGTTAAGAACAAAACCAAGAAGTAAGAAAAATTGATTATTTTTTTGCAGCACTAACTAGAGATACCACATCTCTATCTCTTAGCTGGTAATCAACAGGCAATCTGAGATTATATCTCAAATCTTTTCCATAAAGAAGGCCTTTTGTCAAGTCTGTGTGAATCTCTTTTGCCAAATCATTTATTGTTGCGCCATCTTTTAGAAGAATCAAATCAGGAAGAATTCTTCCTTTCTTATCAGCAAGTTTTGTGTCATCTGCAACTGGATAAATTGAGTTCATTTTGAGTAATTTGAAGACTGCAACATTGATAGCGAACTGAACTCCTGTACGCATGTATTCACCCATTATTCCTTTTTTGATAAAGTCCAAAGCATTGATTTGTTTTTCATTCAATTCATCAGATTTGAGGATATCAAATTGTTCTGAGCCTGGAGAGTATTTTATGAGTCCCTTCTGCTCAGCACGTCTTAGACTAAATTCACTGTCCCCACTAGCAGGAATTACAATAGAGTCATTGTAACGTTCACGTAATCGAGCAAAATTCTTGTCTGCTCCATAGACATCAATTTTATTTGCAACAATTAACGTAGGTTTTGATATTTTTCTCAAATAGGATGCAAACTTTTTGCTATCAGTCATATCAAAGTCATCAAAGTTTTTTTCATCAAGGCCTGTTGCAACAAGAGATTCCTTTACATGAGATTTGTTTACACCAATTCCACGATAAAGATCAGTTACAGCATCAATGAATTCCGAACCAGAATTGATTAACTTTGATACTTTCTCACGATTTCCTTCAAGAATTTTATGATACCACATGATTAATTCTTCTTCAATATCAGCAAAATCAGATATTGGATCACCAGTTCCCACTTCAGTGATTTTACCAGTAGAATCTATTCCGCCAGATGCATCAACTACATGAAGTAATGCATCAGATTGTGCTGCAATTGAAAGAAACTGATTTCCCAATCCTTTTCCCTTCCAAGCATCTTTGATTAATCCGGGAAGATCAATTAGTTCAATTGGAATATATCTCCAACCGTCAACACATTTTGAATTGTTTGGATTGTCTTGAATTTTAAATTCAGGGTGAACGCAAAGTGTAATGGCATTTGCAATTCCCGAAACAGGTGATTTTGTGGTAAATGGGTAAGATGAAATTTCTTCCGAGGATAAAGTTGCAGAATTAAAAAATGTTGTTTTGCCAGTATTGGTCTTACCAATTAATCCAAGTTTGATTGGCATGCAATAATTTTCATCTGAGAATATTTATCTCTGCCTAGGAATCGACATTTTCTTTGTTTTTGATTTTTTCAAGAGACTGAGTCAGTTCTTTAATTCCCCACTCAATATCAGACAAATCCTCATCTGTGAGGGAATCTTTCCATTTTTCCAAAACACTAGTTGCAATTTCTGAGCAATTATACAGTAAATTCCAATAGGGATGATGTTCTGCAGTAGTGTAAGATAATTCAGTTACATCATTGAGACCATTTTTTGCTCTTGCCAAAGAAGTGATTTTTTCTCCAAAAATTTTTACAATATCATTTTCGAGGTCTTTTTCAATTTTAAGAGGTATGTTTTTTGTTTCGTATTTTTTTGCTAGTTCAAGCAAATCATGATAGAAGTTCTCAAAGTTTTCCATATTAACACAATCTCTGATGTTCTGCTAACATACACCTGTTAAAAACAACAGTGATTCCTGCATCACGAGCCAGTTTTTCAGCTTCAGGATTATGAATTCCTTCTTGAAGCCAGATAACTTTGGGTTTTTTCTTGATTGCTTCTTGAACAAATGGCAAGACCTCATCAGAGGGCCTAAAGACATCTACAATATCCACATCTTCATCAATATCAGATACAGAATCATAGCATTTCTTTCCTAAAATTTCATCAGCTGAAGGATTTACAGGTGTAATATCAAATCCATTTTCAGATAGGTACCTAGGTACATAATGAGCAGCCTTTGAAGGGTTTTTTGACATTCCAATAACTGCAACTTTTTTCATAGACAAAATGTCCTGAATTTGTTTATCAGAATGATCGTCTTGTTCCATAACTATTCTACAGATATCATGAATATAATTTTTGAAAAAAATTGGCACCAGTAAAAAATTATCTAAATCTTAAATCATATGAAGCGATTCCCAAGGTATGGAATCAGTTTTAGTGACGGGTGCAACCGGATTTATCGGCTCAAGACTCATAGAGAGCCTAAAGAAAAAAGATTACAATGTTACTTCACTAGTCAGACCTGGAAAACACACAAAGACAGAAACTGATGAGGTGGTAGGAGATCTAACTGATTCTAATTTAGAATTTGGTGAAAAAAGTTTTGATTGTGTTTTTCATCTGGCATCACATACCCCACTTGAAAAAAATGTCAAGGTTTTGGAAAAAGTAAATCTAGAAGGTACCAAAAACTTGTTTAAAGCAGTTCAGGATAAAACAAAATCCATTATTTACATTTCAGGT
>JBHITY010000036.1:165-9150 GCA_042138585.1 Candidatus Nitrosopumilus sp. | reverse complement strand
TGTGCCAAAAATTGAGTCTGGCAACTACTGTGAAGTAGTTGCCATGGCTTAATTTATGAAATAATTATTTTTTCCCTTTGACTAAATTGAAAAGCTGTCTTACAGCAAGTTTTGGGTGGCTGGTTGCAAGTTTTAGCATATTGGATAACCCAAAATCCGCTTTGATAAAATCTAAGAATTCTTCAGGTTTAAGTTCACTGATTATGTCTAGTTCTTTATCCCAATCCTCGTCAGTCAATCCAATCCACCTATCTTGCACTTTTCCTGCAGATTTTATTTTGGACTCTATTGATTTTTTCCAATTCTCTTCATATTCTGATAGTTTTTTTTCAGATGTATCATTTGCCTTGATTGCTTTTGCTGCAACTTCTCCTGCTACTCTGCCAAATTTTATTGCATAACGAATTCCTTCCAATACTAATGGATTAGCCTGACCTGCAGAATCACCAACTAATATTAAATTATCATAAACTGTCTTTCTAGAAAGACCGTCATTTGGAATTAAGCCGTAATGAAATTCAATGGACTCAATTTTACCCAAATCTGCAATTGGACCTTCTTTGTTATTGATTAGTTCTTTTAGTCTAGCAATTGGATCTACTGGAGAGTCTGGTTTGCCAATACCTACTCCAATTCTTACAATGTTGCCTCCTAATGGAAAAATCCACGCATATCCTGCAGGAGAATATTTCTCTCCTACCATTAGCCACCATGTGTCTTCTTCAACATGTTCTACCCTTGCTTCATATTCTGCCCCTGCACCAAATCTTTCCCACTGTTGTACAAACCCCATTGATTTTGCAACTGTTGATTGAAAACCACTGGCATCAATGATTGTTTTACCATAAAACTCAATCTCTTTTTCATACCGTGTTGCTTTCACTCCGATGATTTTTCCTGCTTCATCTTTTATTGCATCTTTAACAAAAGTATCTACAAAGGTTTCAGTACCTTCTGCTTCTGCTTGGGATGCCAGCCATCGATATGTTTTCCTTACATCTAACACTGCAGAGCGAGCAACTGAATCCCCAATACTCACTTTGTTATTAGGTGAATAAAACACAAAATTCTTTATTGGATTATAACAGTCCTCTGGAATTCCAAATTCTTTGATATTTTGAATCCATGTGACTCCGCTAGTTCTAACTGTCTCTGCAATTGAACTTTCTTTTTCAAGCATAGCAACTTTGATTCCTTGTTTTGCTGCTGCAAATGCTGCAGATGACCCTGCAGGTCCTCCTCCTACAACTATCAAATCATAATGATGTTCCTCAGACAATTAATTTCAATCATAATGACCTAGGATATAATTTTGAGCTAGTTTTGTTTATTTTTTCAGTACTGGTGTACCTGTTGAATCGTTTTCTCTTTCTGAATCAAAAGTTTCCATATGTGCTGGATCTCTATGCATATAACTATGGGTCTCCCCTTCTGTCTTTCTGCAAAATTTTTCGTGAATTGTCTCTTGAACTTTTAGCGTTGTTTCATTTTCATGAAATAGTCGTTTTCCACAGTCCGGACACGTAAATTCAGGCATAAATTCCATCAGTATCAAATCTATTTAGATGTTTCACGCTTTTTGGGAATACTTTTTTCTCAACCTAAACTTTAGATGTTGAACTATGTGTGGAAAATCATGGATGAATCTGTACTTGGATCATTTTTGATGTGGTCTGCAGTAACTGGAATAATTATGCTTGTTGCTGGATTTAGCTATCGTGCATATTCAAAAAAGAAATAGTCTGTGTTTCAGATTTTTTTATTTCATAGTTCTTAGTTGTTTTTCAGCATCTCTGATAAAATCTCCATATTTCATTATCTGGGTATTATCCTAAATGCATTCATCTGATCTTCATTGTCCTTTATCCCAAAAATGGTTTTCTCAAATCCATAAATTTCTGTTGTTTTTCTGTTACTTTGAGAATATCGTTTTTTAGATCTTCTCTAATTACCGTGTAAAGTATATGTGATTTTTAGATTTGAGAATTTCCGATTGTGGTTTCTTTCTGATTATCCTTCTGAAGCTGTTTTACCGCCATCCACATTTAGAATTGTTCCCGTGACCCAACTTGCTTCATCTGACGCCAAGTACAATACTGCATTTGCAACATCTTCTGGTTCACCGACTCTTGCAAGTGGTAATCTTTCTTCTAGAACTTTTCTTGCTTGAGGATCATCAAGATATGGCTTTATTGAGCCTGAATTAATTATTCCAGGATTGACACAGTTACATCTGATGTTTCTTCTTGCATATTCTACTGCAATTGATTTTGTAAACATCGGGATTGCAGCTTTTGTGGCAGAATAAACTGCTAAATGTACTCGTGGAATTGCTCTCTCACTTGAGATAGAACCGATATTTACTATTGAACCACTTTTCACATCTGACATTTTTGAAAGTACTGCTTTTGTCATGTGGAAAACTCCTAGCAAATTAACATCGATTAGTCTTTTAATTTCAGCATCTTGCATTTCATGAAAATGTACTGGATCATTGATTGCTCCTGCGTTGTTTACAAGGACATCTATTTTCCCATAAGTATCCATTATTTGGTTTACAGCTTGTAATGCTTGAGATTCATCTGTTAAATCACAAGTAATTGATACAGTCGAATCTTCATTTCCTATATCTTTTCTTGCTTTTTCTAATGCTTCTAAATTTCTAGCAACAAGAATGACTTTTGCTCCTTCTTCAACAAATTTCTTAGCAATGCCCTTGCCAATATCACTTGATGCTCCTGTAACAATTGCCACTTTATCATTTAATCTCATAATGTTATTTTTCCCCTACTAACTTAATAGATTTTTGTTAAATTCCATACGTGAATTTTATTTATTTTCATTGATTCTTTTGATATGTTCAATGATTCCCGTATAGTCTATTTCCCCTAGTCCTTCTTTTACTGCATTCTCATAGACTTCTTCAGCTTTTTGTATCATAGGCAATTCAATACCTAATGATTTTGCAGCGTTTGTCATGGTAGAAATATCTTTTTTTAAGTTGGCAAGTGTAAATGTTGCATCATATTTTCCATCTATCATTTTGTATGCCTTTTTTTCACTCATTCCTGTTTTAAAATAAGTAGAGTTTAAGATTTCTAGAAATATTTTTGGATCCACATCTGATTTTTTTACTAGCGTGATTCCTTCTGCTAATGCTAAAGCCAACATAGTAATTTGTAGATTCATGGCTAATTTGACAGAGTGAGCAATCCCACTTTCGCCTAAGAAAAATACTTTGTTTGCAATTTTACCGAAAACTTCTTCACACTTTAAAAAACTCTCTTTATTACCTGATGCCATCAAAACTAAATCTCCTGTGATTGCAACATTTGGACCTCCCATTACAGGTATGTCTAATTTATCAATATTGAACTCTTGAAATTTATTTGAAATATTTTTTGACTCTATTGGATCAATTGTACTCATATCTGCAACAATCAATTTTTCATGAAAACCTTCCACTATTCCATTTTTTTCAAATGAAATTTGTTTTACTGCATCTGCATCTTTTACTACAATGATGACTAACTCTGAATTCTCTGCAACTTGTTTTGGGGATTCTACAATTACTGCCCCCTTTTCTTCTAATTGGGCTGTTTTCTCTTTTGTTCTGTTATATACTGTTACCTTGAAATTCAAATCTAACAAATGCAATGCCACTGCATTACCAAGCATACCAGATCCAATCAATCCTATTTTCTGCAAATTTCTTTCTCCCATGATGTTTCCTTAATGTCTCTCTTCATTTTGAATTTCCCAATGCTTATTTCCAAACCTTGAGGCCACAAATTCTATTTGCCCTATTGTCTTATCTCCTTTCTTGACTTTTGCAAAATCAAATTTTTTCATTTTGAAGGTTTTTTCTTTAGGTTTGTACCCTCCTTCGATGACCTTTATCTTGAATCTTTTACTTGCCTTGATTATCATTTTTCTTGCACTCTGAACATTACCAACCCATGAGAACATTTCAAAATCTCCAAAGTTTTCAGTACTTACATCATACCCATACAATCTTGCTTCAAGTTTAATTGATTGTGATTTTGCCTGATCATTTAACCATGAAACCACTTCAGATCCATGACCTTTTTCCACTCCAAATGTTTCTGAATCTCCCATGTAATTTCACTTTGAACATCAATCCATAATAATCATTTTCAAACTGTTGTTAGACTAAAATATTGAATCCTCTGTGATATTTTATGCTCACAATTGATTGTAAAGATGTTTTATCGATAAAGAATGAATTACTTGTTTATGTAGCAGATCAGGTGGCTGCAATTCCCACTCTGAAAAACCATAGATTTACTTTGTCTTCATTAAATGATGATGAAATCATTGATATCTCTGTGGTGATTTCTGCAATAAAGGAATATTTGGATTCTATAGATGAAGGACGTAACTTTGCTGTCATATCTAACAATGATGTCATAAGTATTACCTCTGTCTCTGGAAAAGTAATTGAAAGGGATAATGCTGAATCAAGCAATCAAATGTTTTCATGTACTCATTGTGGATTTGTAACTCAATATCAAGTTGAGTTAAATGTCCATATGAGAATTCATTATCTCTAATGTCTTTTTAATTTTTGAAGTAACCAATTTCTTTTGATTACTGGCATTTCTGATGCCATTGAAAAATTATATTGAGAAAATCTATTTTGATATTCTGAAATAAAGTTATTTGCAACTTTTGGTGTTTTAAAATCTGTCCTAACTCCATCAATACTTACCTGATTTCCCAAAATGTCATAAATGACTATTTTGTATTGAATTGGATTTACGATACATTTTGTACAATACCATAATGTTCCAAATATAATGACAAAAAATCCTATGACAAATTTATCCCAGATTTTTCTCATATGTTGATTTTCAGCAGGATCTTTATAAGCACTAATTACCCGAAATGTTTGTGGAGAAATCATCAAAAAATAATGTCACAAAGGTATATTGTGAAAAATGTGATCTAGTTTTTGAAACCCGCGAAAAGTTTGAAAATCATTTTGATAGCCATTCTTCCAGTATTCCATGTGATGTTTGTCCAATTGACACTGCTATTGCAAAATTCATTGGTTTGTTTAAAAGAAAATCATCCCGTAATTTGGAATAAGTTTTTTTAACCAATTTTAGTTGCTTTGAATTATGAATAAAAAAGGCGTAATCATAGGCGTCATTGTCATTGCAATTATTGCTGGAGTCGCAGCATCTCTGTCAGCATCTTCTACTGAAACTGTTAATTTAGACATGGGCAGAACTCATGGGACTATTTCTACTGCTATGGGTTCGCCTATTTTGGGTGACCCTTCGGCACCAATTACTATTGTTGAATTTGGAGATTATCAATGCCATCAATGCTATAATTGGTTTCATAATACTAAACCTGCAATAACCCGTGATTACATCGAAACCGGAAAAGCAAATTTAGTTTTTGTTGACATGGCCTTTTTGGGAAGGGATTCACCAAAGGCTGCACAAGCATCATACTGTGCAGAAGATCAAGAAATGTATTGGGAATATCATGATGTACTTTACAATTCTCAAGAATCAAAAATTGATAATGGTTGGGCAAATTCAGAACGGCTAAAAGCATTTGCATTTAGTTTGGGGCTTGACATGGAATTGTTTGAAAGTTGTCTTGACTCTGGAAAATATTCAAAACGCGTTCAATACAATACTCAACAAGCAAGGGATCATGGTGTAAGAGGAACTCCTGGATTCTTTATAGTAAGTCCTGATGGACAACAAAAACTTGGTGGTGCACAACCATTTTCAGTATTCAAGCAAGTATTGGATGCTATGGCTTAGATGACATCTGCAATCTATTTGGTATTTTCTAATCAAAAATATCTTGTTTTAGCTTTTGCTATTTTTTCATCAATGCTGGTTGGATTGCTAATAATGTCTGAATACATTTTCTTAGAACCTTATGTTGTTAGTCATATTCCATCTGGAACTGAATTTGGATTCTTGTTAATTGTTGTAATTTCTGTATTGTCTGCACTGGTTCTACCAATGAACATTTTTCGAATAAATATTCTAAAAAGATCAAAGCAGAAAATGGGTAGTGGAATAATCGGATCTATTGTTGGTGCAGCAGCTGGTGCATGTAGTTGCGGACCCATTGGTTTTGCAGTAATCTCTACATTTGGCTCCGTTGGTGCTACTGCCACTACATTTTTGACCAATTATGAAATTCCAATTAGAATAGTTGCTATAGGAATTCTTGCAATTACTTACTTTACAACTATAAAATCCCTTAAAATTGAATGCAAATTTGATCCAAACTCATAATGCATTAGAAATTACCAATTAGGCAAACTTTTGTAACCTTGAGATGTATCTTGCAGTGCTCTGAAACCCTATTGTGACATTCATCTATGTTCCAATCAGGCCCAGCAGGAGAGATCCAGAAGCTGATGAAATTGAAGATGCTGAAGATTAGCATCTACCCTAAATTTCTATTATGATTTGATGAATTTTGAGATAAGTAAAGTCGAGATATTTATTTGCCTATTTTTGATCTAACATGATGCAGAATTGGAATTTGATTTTTGGAATTCTGATCATTTCTAGCCCTATTCTTTTTGCAATGATTGCATTTCCTGACTCAATAGCTTGGAGTTGGAATGAGGGTAGAGGGGGATATTTTTTTGCTCTAATTTTTATTGTTGCTGAATTAATTGGACTAAAAATTGTAATCTCAAAGAAACGATTACTTGCTGTAATCCCAATGGCTTTTGCAACTATTGCATATCTTGTTTCATTGGAATATGGATTAAGAGAATACATTATTGAGTCTGCAGAATTGTTTGATGTACAATTAATCTACTCTTGGACTTGGATGTGGGATTTTGTTGTAATGGCAATCTTTGTTGTTGCTGCTTTGAGCATTTTCTTTGGAAGACGTTGGATTAGAATTGCTCCTGCTGGACCAATCTTTCTAACTGGAACTGCTATCATTCTTTCACTTGATGCATTTTTCCCATATGATACACTTGGTCCATTACAATATGTTGTACCATACTTTGTTCAAGCAAATGTTTGGTTGATTACAGCACTTGATCTTGGAACCGCAGTAGCTCGTGATAATGTAATGTTCTTACGTGGAGATCATGGTTCAATGGCACTTCAAGTATTTTGGCCATCAGCTGGTGTTCACAGTATTATCATCTTTTCATTAGTGATTGGGGCATTCATGTTAAAATTAAACATCCCGAGAACCCGAAAAACAATTTATTTTATTTTAGGAATTATTGGAACAATTACTGTTAACTTAATTCGTATTTTCTCACTATCTTGGTATGCTCTTAAAGTAACAACAGATCCTGTAGCCTGGGAAGAATATCATAAAATTGCAGGCGAGATAATGTTCTTGCCTTGGCTATTTGCTTTCATTCTAGTTGTAGTTGTAATAGAATCAAGGCGTTTAAAAAACTCTGAAAAATAATTTATTTCAAAAATATGATGTAATGTCGCTTTGTCCTTGAACTTCATAGAGCTCTGAAACTTTAACTCCTAATCTTCTAATTGTTGCAGTTTGATTTTCTAATGCTTCTTTTAGTAATATGTCTGCAGTTTTTTGTAACTCTTCAATACTTGACGTTGGATTTCTTAACATTCTGGATTTTGATTTATTTGATAAATCTGATTCCACAAAATGAATTCCAACTGATTTGAACATCTGATTATTTTTTTTAACTATATCGTGTACTTCTTTGCATAATTCTGAAATATTTTCAGATAAGAAATCATAATCTTTTGAATCTTTTTTTAATGTTGTAATCTTACTGTATTGAATTCGTGCTTCTCGTTTTTTTACTGGGTCGTTATCTATTCCTCTTATTGCGTTGTAAATATAGGCCCCTGTTTTTCTTCCAAAATATTTATTCAAAGTAAAAATGTCTATTTTTTTTAAATCTTGGATTGTTTCTAACTGCATTTCCAAAAACTTTTCTTCTGTTTTTTTACCTATTCCTGGTATTGATCTAATTTTTAATCGTTCTAAGAACGTTTCAACTTTTTCTGGAGGTACAACTGTTAATCCATCTGGTTTTTTAAAGTCTGATGCAATTTTTGAAACCAGTTTATTGGGTGAAATTCCAACGGAGCAACTTAATTTGATTTTATCTCGGATAGAGTTTTTTATTTGCTGTGCTAAATGAAACGCTTTTTCAAAATCTCCTTGGACTCTCTCTGTTACATCCAAATAAGCTTCATCCCTACCTACATATTCAAAAATATCTGCACTCTCTTTCATAATTTCCATGGCTTTTTCTGACATTTCTGAGTAAAAATCAAAATCTACTGGCAAAAAGACTGCATCATTTCTTCCCTCTAATCTTTTTTTTGCAAATGAAATTGGAATTCCTGATTTAACTCCGTATTTTCTAGCTGTGTAATTTGCAGTTGCAATAGCTCCACTGTCTCCTCCTCTTTCTGAAAAAACACAAACACACACAGGTTTTGTTTTTAATTCAGGAGCCCTCGTTTCTTCACACTGGGCATAAAAATAATCGAAATCTATGTGGAAAACTACTCTGGTTTCCAATATTTTTCTTTACTGTTTTGATTATTACTGTTTTGTGTATTCATCTAAATATTGAATAGATTTTGTATTCTTATGGAATATCCTGTGTCTGTAGATGAAAATGGTGTAAAGTTTAACCCTGAAAAAATGGAAAAGGAGAAACTCTATCACTGTATTTTCAAAGACAAGGCAATGTTGGTATTCAAAGATTCTCAAGATGTTATGAATTGTTATGAAATTGAAGAACCTGATTTAGTTGAGCAAATTAAGAAAATTGATGATGATGACGATCTCGAAAAATTATTTGAGGACTATATGCAAGGAAAACACCTTAAAAATTAAATAAAAGCGAGAGAGAAATTTGCTATAATAGGAATTCTAAATTGAGCAACAATAAACAATCTAAAGACGCAGAAGATATTCTATCTGAATTTGATTCTAGAAATAAACCAGAAC
>JBHITY010000036.1:0-65 GCA_042138585.1 Candidatus Nitrosopumilus sp. | reverse complement strand
CTGAACCAACACCAGAACCTGAACCAACACCAGAACCTGAACCAACACCAGAACCTGAACCAACA
>JBHITY010000035.1:0-9218 GCA_042138585.1 Candidatus Nitrosopumilus sp. | reverse complement strand
GTTGATTGCTATGATGCAGTTTTAAAAATGGATAAAAAATGTGCAATGGCATTGGCATACAAGGGATTATCTTTAGGGGAGACTGGAAAATTACAAGATGCATTAAAACATTTCAAAAAAGCATTATCTATTGACAAAGAATTTGACTTGGCAAGTATCTCTAAAGATATAGCTCAGGATTTACTAAAATCAATCAACGATGCCAAAATTAAAACACAGTAACATCACCTGGTGCGGGTTCTCTATTCATGTCTTTTTCATGCGATTCAAAAAATTCTTTATGTTTTGAATTTTGATGTTCTCTGAGATCCTCCAAATTTTCAAATCCTTCATGACACAGATAGCATTTTGGCTTGTGTTCGTCTACTAAAGGAAGCACCATTGCTCTGATATCCACATTTACCTACTTATTTCTTGAGCCTGACTAAGGAATATATCATGATGAGCCGGTTTTATGGTATGTTGGAGCAATTAGCAGGGGATTCCCAGGCACTAGATCGTGCAATTGCAGGCCAAGATTTGTCCTACAAAGATGGCTTGGAATTGATGAATTATGATAATTTACATTTACTTGGTGCAGTAGCTGATGCTAGGAGAAAAGAACTGGTTGGCGACACTGTCACCTTTGCTGCATCTTACTACATGAATTACACCAATGTTTGTGCTGCAAGTTGTCAAATGTGTGCGTTTTATCGTAAAGATGGTGCTGAAGATGCTTACACTCTAACTCCCCAAGAAATTGAACAACGTGTTGGAATTGCAAAACAAATGGGTGCAACTGAAGTGCACATTGTTGGAGGCTTTCATCCAAAACTCCCACTTGATTATTATGAAGACATGATGAGAATAATTAAGAAAAATCATCCACAACTAAACATCAAGGCATTAACAGCCGCTGAAATTTTCTATTTGTCAAAACTAACAAAAAATTCTACTAAAGAAATTTTGTCTCGTCTAAAAGATGCTGGTCTTGATTCAATGCCTGGTGGGGGCGCCGAACTATTTCACCCAGAAATTAGAAAACAAATTGTTAGAGGAAAATGTACTGGACAAGAATGGTTAGATGTAATCGAGGAGGCACATAACATGGGAATTCAAAGTAATGTAACTATGCTTTATGGACATATAGAAAAACCAGAACACATAGTTGATCATCTTATCAAGATTCGTGATCTCCAAAAGAAAACAAATGGGTTCATCACACTTATTCCTCTTAAGTTCAGTTTGGATAATACAGAATTGGAACAAAAGCATTTGGTAAACAATGAGTGCTCTTCAGTATATGACTTGAGAGTAATTGCATTGTCTAGACTGATGCTTGCAAATTATCTAAACAACATTTCTGTTTATTGGGTAGCATATGGAAAGAAACTTGCCCAGGTTGCACTATCAAATGGAGGCAGTGATTTGGTTGGAACTGCGTTCTCTGAAGAAATCTATCGTGCTGCAGGAAAAGCAACTAGCTCTTCAGTTGATGAACTTGCAACTATGGTAAAAGAGATAGGACGCACTCCTGCCCAGCGTAATACTCATTTTGGAATTTTAAAGAAATTTTAATTCATGTGTTTTTTAATAGACTCTAACTTTTCTTTCCCACTTTGTTGTTTGTCTTTTCTTGAATCTATCTTGATTACAACTTCAACTCTATCAATGCCTAAATTATGAACTGTTTCCGTCATTTGTTTTGTAGCTTTATTGATTATGTCCATGTCATCTGATTCTAAAATTGTGCCCATTGGGTTAATCTCGAATTTAAGATTCTCAATATTTTTGATTGATTCTATTGCTTTTGCAATGTAAAAACTTGCACTGGTAGTTTTAGTTGCCATTGGATATACGCTAATTTCTGCATGAATCATTTCTTTTCTCTATTTGTTTAAGATAAAAAAGTTTGAATTATTCAGCAGGTTTTTTCTCTGTTCTTTTGGCACTACCTTTTCTACGTCTTGCACCAAAACTTATCAAAACAAGTAAGAATCCAACCCCAATTAGTAATCCATACAATAATTGTAATGCTTGATTTTCATCTTCAGCTACCATCAGATCAATAAACTCTTCATCAGTCATTCCCGCATGACCTGTTGGACCTTCACCTATTGTCACCCCAATAATGACGCCAACTATGATCATAGCAACACCTCCAACAAAAATTTTCTTATCGATTAGTGCCAATTGATATTATTTTGAATCTATCATATATTAGGAAATTGGCTTTTCAGTCTTGTTTATTGTTCCTCAAGGTATAGTTTGAGGGATATTGTGCCCTGATCTCCTGAATTAATTATCAACATTCCAGCCGAATCTGCCACTTTACAGGCTCCATTTAGGTATGATTTCTCTAGCCCTAAGCAGTTAATGTCAGAATAATAGTCAAAAGTCATTCCAGAATCCACTTTGTATTTTTCATTTTCTGATGGCACAAAGAAAATATCTGCCTTCTTTGATTCATTAACTTGTACATTGTATTTGTAAACTGGATCCGCACTAAACGAACAACCTTTTATGAATACTGACTCGTCTTGTGGAATTGTAATTAATTTTTCAATTGGTGCAAATTCTGCATCATGTATCATCGGATACATGATATTTGATTTATGGACAGCATGATCTAATCCTACAGTATGTCCTAATTCATGAATCAAAATATTTTTGATAGATTCTGAACTATATGCTCTCCATTTTCCATCACACTCACTACTGCCGAGTCCTACTGTAACATCTGTTTGTCCAACTACATATCCATCATAGCCATTTCTCAATTCTTTTTCCCATGATATTGAAGTAATTCCAAATGATGGAGCATCAACAATTTCAAACTTGACATTTGCTGTATTTTCCCAGAACTCTAAGGCTTCTTTAACCTCTGTTGACATATCTTCTGACCATCTTGGAGTATGTTCAATGTAAATTGGATATGTTTTTGAATTATCTACCCTTGCAATCCAATCACTTGGAAGTGTTTTTTCTGGTTTTGCATTATTGTATACAACAACTCCTTGAACCTCATCTATGCTATTGTACTCTGTATTTTGAATTCCTGTAAATGAATTCTCACCCTTCTTTAACAAGTTTAGTAGAACTCTGTATTCTTCATTTTCTGCTCTAAGTATCTCTATTTCTTCATCATTAACTAGATTCTTTGCTTTGAGATAATTCAATTCAACAATTAATGCATCATTTTCTTTTTGAATATCATTTGATATGGTAGTTATTGGTTGTTTTACTGATTCCTTTGTTGGCAATTGTGCCTGAATTAGTGCAAATTCAGAGTCTTTTTGTTCCTGAATCTGTTTTAGATTATCAATTTGCTCATGTTTCTGTCTGATTTCTGATTGCAGCAACTCTACTTGTTTTCTCATTTCTTTGTTCTCAGATTCAATTTCTGATATTGCAATTAATCCATCTGTATTTTGATTTGTAATTGCATTTACTTTGTTTTCTAGAAATCTGTTTTCATCTCTTAACTTGTTTATTGTATTTTGATACATCTTGTTTTCATTTGACAATAACTTGATCATTTGATCATTTTCATCTATTGCAGTGTTAAATGAATTCAAAGAGTCCTGTTGGGATTCACTAGTAGTTTTCAAATGTGTGATTTCGTTTCTATATTGAGAATTTTCTTCTTCAAATAGGCTAAGTTGTTTCTGGTAACTAACAATCTTTGAATTAAGAGAATTAATTAACTCACTGGATTCTTCAATCTCTATCTTCATTAAAGTGATGTTTTCTTGTTGAGTCACCTTTTCACCCTGGAGCTGTCTTACAATGGTTTCATACTCTGATAGACTTTGGTCATTTACTTGTATCATGTCATTTTTGAGTAGTTGGTTCTCATCTTGTAAAATTTCAATTGTACTTTGATATTTCTCCACCTTGGTGTTCAACTCATTTACTAATTGGTTTAATTTATCAAATTCAGTTTTCATTGAAATTAGTGATGTGTTTTTTTCAGCATTTGCATCTTCTAATTCAAGTATAGTTTCTTTGTATTGTTTATTTTCATCCTCCAAACCTTCTACTATTTTTTGAAACTCTGATAACCTAGAGTTTAATACCGTCGCAAACTCACTAGACTCTTCTGCATCATTCATTATTCCTATGAGTGATTTTCTCTGTTCAATATTTGCTGATTCTAATTCTGAAATTTTATTTTCATACTCTGCATTTTGTATTCCTAATTGATTGATTCTATTTTGATACTGAATGTTTTCATCCTCAAGTGAGCCTATTTTACTCTCATAGTCTTGAATTTGTGAGGCAAATCCTTCCATTGCTAAGTTGGTATTTGCAAGTTTGCTAGTAATTGAAGCAAGTTCAGATTTTTGTTCCTGGTTCAGATTCTCTAATTGATTAATGGCATTAATGTAACCTTTATTTTGATTTTTCAAAATTATCAGGTGTTCATCTGTTTGTGTCTTCTCTCCATTAATTTCTTGCATTGATTTTTCAAAAGATTTTATTTTATTTTCATACTCTATCATTTTTTGTTTTTGAATAAAATTATCATTTTTTAATTTTGTAATTAGTGATTCATAGGATTCTTTATCTTGAATTAGCTCATTTGCACTCATTCTATTCTCTTGATTTTTTTCTTTTAGAATTGTAATTAGTTGTTGTTTGTTTTCATTTTCTATTTTTAATAATTCTATATTGTCTTCATATGTTTTCTTTTTCTCATCTAATTTTGTAATTTTATTTTGTAATTTTTTATTTTCAATTTTTAAATTATTTAATTGCTCAATAACATCTGATTTGACTTGTACTAATCCCTCTCCATTTGATTCTCCTGATACAGGTAACTCTGGATTTTGAAAGTTTGCCACCCATGCATCAATATTAGTTGACATCCTCTTATTTGTCTCGCGCAATCTGTCAACTTCTTTTTTTAGTGCTTGATATTCTTCAAATATTGATGACATTGATGTTGGAAATTGTTCTGATCTGTTCATTTCTTGACTCTTGAGAAGTATTCTATATTCTTCATTTTCATCTCTTAGTTCTTTTACTTCTTCTTTGAAGACTTCAGCTTTTGCTTTTAGATATTCTACATCCCTTTTCAACTCTTTATCTGTAGTTGATGAAATTTTTACAATTCCCTTTTGAGATAAATAATCGATGGCTCTAACAAATTCTTCATTTGATATTTCTCCATTTGTCCATAACTCCAAAGTCCTCTTTACCCATTCTGGAACCTGTTCAGCCTCTGCATTTGCATTAGTTATTCCTGAAATAGGGATAGTTCCAACAAGTACCAATAATACTATTAATGCTATTTGCACCAATGCCCCTCGACTCTGGTATGATATTGTGAGTTAAAAATAGGATCATTTGTAATTCAATAATCTGACAATTGTTATGCGTAAAAATTTCTAAAATCCTTCTGGTGGTCTTTGCACAAATACATTACAAATGAGTGCATCTGTTTTTTTATCTCTGTATTGCACATTACATGAAACAAATTTTCCTTTCAGTGCTCTTTCCAAATCTTCTTTAGTTTTTTCTTCATATTGTGGTTCATCAGGATTGTCAATCTTACTCATGATTATTTTTTCAACTTTTCCATACTGCTCTTGATTATCTTTTCTTGTATGACTAATTAATAATTCAAAAGCATTGTTTGTGAGAATATTGATGACTGCTCCTCCAATACCATCTCCCATGATTGTTTTTGGTTTTTGTTCTATAATTACTTGATGGCTATACTTAGTTCAAAGTCTGGTACAAGATCTTTTTCTTTAGCCATCTCAAACATTCTTCGTATTGATTCTTCTCCAGAATCACCCATGTTGACAGTTACTTTGTTTACGTACATTTTTACAAATTTCTCAATCAAGTCTCTTGGTTTTCCTCTAGAGTATTGCATTGCATACTCTATTGCATCATCTAAATTTTCTAATCCAAATTCAATTGATGCTTGAAGATACTTGTCAAATTTGTGTATTGTATCCATTCCTAAATCTGTCTTCATGACATTGATTCCAAGTGGAACTGGTAGACCATTTGTGGTTTTATCCCACCATTCACCAACGTCTAGAATCTTGACATTCCCTTCTTGTTCATATGATAATTGTGTCTCATGAATTACTAATCCTGCGTCAACCTTGCCTGATTTTACAGCCTCTGGAATATCACTAAAGTTCATTTCAACATAATCAAACTTTCCAATCATTAACTGTAACAACAAAAATGCTGATGTCATCTTTCCTGGAATTGCAATTTTACATTTTTTTATCTCATCAATTGTCATCTGTTCTCTTGCAGTTACAATTGGACCATATCCTATTCCAAAACTTCCTCCGCTACGCAAAACTGTGTATCCTGGAATGTATGCACATGCATGAACTGAAACTGCTGTAACATCTAATTGGGGATCAGTAGCTTTGCGGTTTAATTTCTCAATATCTTCAATGACATGATTAACTTTGAAATCTTCTGATGGAACTTTTCCTGTAAACATCCCATAAAACATGAATGCATCATCTGAATCGGGTGTATGTCCTACTGAAATTTCCATAATTCTTTCCTAAGACAATCGTAATAAAAATCAAAACCTGATCAGAATAGATTTTCTAATATATGTCAAAAATTCATTTCTATTTATGAATACTATTGATGCATTTGAGAAAGACATTCATCTACAAGTAAATTTTCTAAAATCATTTAAAAAACAAAAACCAATTTCTAAAAAACTACAAAAAAATACTATCTTTACTGGCAGTGGTGATTCATTAATCTCCTCAATGTTGGCTGAATCTTTTTCAGATGGGCTAGTGAGAGCAATGGATCCATTAGATTTGTACAAAAACAAAAGTCTAGTAAAATCAAAGCATGTCTATTTTGTTTCAATTTCTGGTAACACTATAACTAACATCAAAGTTGCAAAATTTACAAAAAAACCAATTGCGATTACCTCAAAATCAGATAGTAGACTTGCTAAAGTATCTGACAATGTTATTTTGCTAGATGCTCCCACTCATCACGTCTTTACTGCAGGAAGTATCACATTTCTAGAAAGTGCACTGACTTGTATCTCACTTGTAAAGTCCATATCCATTCCAAAATCTGATACAATATTCAATAAAGCAAAATCAGACTCTAAAAAATTCAAGGTTTCTAAAAAGATCTATGTTCTAGGTAATCACTTGACATTTCCTATCGCAATGTTTTGTGCAGCAAAATTCTATGAGGTAATGGGATATGATGTCCATTATTGCCAAATTGAACAATTCTCACACATGGAATTGTTTTCTGCTAATCAAGGAGATACTGTGTTAATATTTGAAGATAAAAACACTCACAATAGGCAACTTGCCAAAAACCTAACCCAAGTCGGCATTAATGTGATTCATCCTAATCTTCCATCTGGAAAGATCCCTCAAATTTTGTATTGCATATTTTTCTCTCAATTCCTTGCACTAAACGAGGCAAGAAGGAAACACAAAAGAGACTGTCACTTTGTTACGGCAAAAAAGATTCGTAATGTAAGTAACCAAATGATCTATTGATCTTTTTACAAGGCTAAGGTTTAATAGCTGAATCCTAGGGTTTGCGAATATGGTAAAATTCAAGTCAACAAGCGAAGTTTTGAAAATTATCAAAAATAAGGATAATATCCGTAACTTTGGTGTTATTGCTCACGTTGACCATGGAAAGACTACCATGAGTGACAGCCTTTTAGCTTATTCTGGAATCATTGCCCCATCTGCTGCCGGTAAGGCACTTGCAATGGACTTTGACAAAGAAGAACAACAAAGAGGAATTACAATTTACCAAGCAAACGTTACTTTGCTCTTCCAACAAAAAGACAAAGAATACGTCATTAACATGATTGATACACCTGGACACGTTGACTTTAGTGGAAGGGTAATTCGTAGCCTTAGAGCAATTGATGGTGCAGTTGTTGTCTGTGATGCCGTTGAAGGTATCATGACTCAAACTGAGACCGTAACTAGAATGGCACTTGAAGAAAGAGTTAGACCTGTATTGTTTATCAACAAAGTAGACAGACTCATCAAAGAACTCCGTTTAACTCCTGAAAAAATGCAAGCCCAACTTGCAGAAGTTGTTTCAAACTTTAACCAATTAGTTGATACTTATGCTGAGCCTGAATACAAAGAAAAATGGAAAGTGTCTATTCAGGATGCTAGTGTAACATTTGGTTCTGCAAAAGACAGATGGGCAATCAATGTTGATTTGATGAAAGAGAGAGGAATTACATTCAAAGATGTTATTGATGCATACACAAATGAAAAGGTCGATGACCTAGTTGAAAAGGCACCTTTGGCTGACGCTGTACTTGGAATGGTTGTAAAACATCATCCAACTCCTGCTGAAGCTGTGAAATACAGAATCCCACAAATTTGGAAAGGTGATTTGGACTCTGATATCGGTAAAGCATTGCTTGCATGTAGTGATGACGGTCCAACAATTATGATGATTGTAAACATGGTATTAGATCCTGCAGCAGGTCCTGTTGCAATTGGTAGACTATTCTCTGGAACAATCAAAGATGGACAAACTATCAATATTATAGATGCAAAACGTGAAGGAAGAATTCAATCTGTAAATTTCTTCATGGGAAACCAAAGAGAACAAGTAAGTGAACTTGGAGCTGGAAACATTCCTGCATTATTGGGATTAACTGAAGCTAGAGCAGGTAACACATTAGCTTCTATCAAAGAAATACCTGTGTTTGAAGGTGTCAAATATGTTTCAGAACCAGTAGTTCAAGTTGCAATTGAACCAAAACATCCTAAAGATTTACCTAAACTAGTTGAAGTTCTCAAACAATTAACAATTGAGGATCCTAATCTTATTGTAAAGATTGATGAGGAGAGTGGCGAGACCATTGTTGCCGGTATGGGTGTATTGCACTTGGATGTTGCTACTCACCGTATCCAAGATGCAAAAGTTGAGATTGTAACATCAGAGCCTTTGATTAACTATAGAGAAACTGTCAAAGCTGGATGTGAGCCAATCATGTCTAAATCTCCAAATAGACACAACAAGATTTTCATGAAAGTAGAGCCACTAGAGCCTGAAATTGCCAACATGCTAAGAACTGGTGAAATCAGTGACATGAAAGACAAAAAGGTAGTTGCAGACTTGCTTAAAGGTGCTGGATGGGATACTGACACAATCAAAAGAGTCATGAAATTTGATTCTCGTGGTAATGTTTTGATCAACGGCACAAAAGGTGTCCAATTTGTTCAAGA
>JBHITY010000034.1:0-9437 GCA_042138585.1 Candidatus Nitrosopumilus sp. | reverse complement strand
AGCAGATGCAGGAGAAAAACACGCAGATGAAAGTGCAACAATTGCAAATAAATTTCCAAGTAATAATACAGATTGTCCAATCAACAGATGGCATTATGAAGTTGTTGTCATTTTATCCAACATTTAGAAAAGACAAAATGTTTCCACAAATTAATAGAAAGATTGATGACTGCTGGCAAGCAATCATGACTAACATATCACATCAACCTGAAGATGTGTTTCTCAATGAAATATTAGCAAACTTGAGAATTTCGCACATAGATGCAAAAAATATCAATTGAGAAAAATATTAAAAAACTAATCAATAATTTTGACCACATATACGGGTCTGTCTGATTCTTCTTCATAGTGCAGTTCTGAAATCTGAACAGTGTTGATATTTTGACTAAGAAAGTGTGTGTATGCTTTACTATCAGCTGTAATCAAATCACATTGATTATCTTTACAAAATTTAGCCAAACCCTCATCATACTCTCTTTGTTTCAAATCCTCTCCGACAATGAACATTTCATCATACTTTTCAAAATAATGCTTGAAATCATCTTTAGCAAGATATTTGCAATTTTGATCAATTAGAAAATTTTTCATTATAGATGTGGAAATTAGATTTTGATTCAATATTAGTGTAAAATTGTATATATCAAGACAAGTCTTGACCGCATGAAGGACACACCTTAAGCTTACAATAGTCACATCCACAGTTACTGCATGATTTTATGGAATCTAACGGAAATGCCATAATACACATTACAAAATTTATTTTTAAGCTTAATTCTATATGCAGGCTTAACTTGACTATGATGGAACCTGTGTCAAAATTCTCTGTTTGACATATTTGCCCAATGTTTCAGGAGAATATTCTATTCCATGTTCTTTTGCCATATGATTCCAATATGCAAAAACTACCGGCTCCATTTCCCCCTCAACTGTATAGTTGCAGTCAAAACCACAGTCATCGCACCTAATGTTGACCATGAAAAATCACTAAATTTATGGAATAAAAGAAGCATGGCGCTAGATCTGAAAATTTGTTTGATATTTTGGAAAAATTTGTATGAACTTAAGCAAGTATTAATCTTAAAACATCAAATACTTATTTTACAAAAATTTACTAATTTTGTGGACGTAAAAGAAGAAGACAAGTCTGAAGAATCAAAACAGAACCATATTCGATATTACAGATCATTATCAAAAACAATTGCAGATATCAGAGAAGAGGAAAAACAAGAACATGATCCTACCATTAAAAGTCATCTTGAAAAGAGAATAGAGGCAATGGAAAAAGATAAGATAAGAATTAAAGAAATGTTTCCAGATATTACAGATGAGTAGATATGCCAACACCCACTGAAAAAAACCACAACAAGCATTTGGATTTGTTACATGATTACAAGATTCATCTTGTAAAGTATATCCAAGAATTAGAGAAACTAGATCAAACCTCAGAGTTTGCAAAAAAATGGAATGAGACGACAATCAAAGAGAGAAAAGAAGAACTCAAAGTCATAGACAAGATATTAAAAAATTTAATCAGATTCTAAGGTTTTTGTGTCATATCATAAATGGAATTACAAAATGAATCTAAATTCTTTGAAGAAACTCCATCAAACCATGCAAGTTCAGATGTAATACTAAATCCTTGCAATTTAGGCTCAGAATTTGACTTTAGATAGTCATTTTCAGTGTTTGCCATTTGTTCTAGCTTTTCCTCATCTTTTTTTGAGAACTTGTAATTACATGGCATCAAATCGATTTGAACAAAATAATTTCCATGGTGGGGATTAATTTTTGCTTTAATGAATGGCTTGTCAAACTGTTGACAGTCTCTGTAATGTTTATCATATTCAAACATCTTTGAATCACCAAGATATTTGGGAAAAGTCATGATAGGATAGGAAATTTTAGAATATCTTGATTGATCAAAGACCTGTAGTGAGTTTTTTGATTTTTGTGATTAGTCTAATTTTTGTATTAATTGGCATTTCTGGCTCCATAGTGAAATAAATGATGTTTCTTTTTGAATAAACTACCATTTGAGATACTTTTTCTCTTTCAACATGGACATATCGAACCTTTCCAAGAGATCTGTCAAATTCTTTTCTCATAGCACGTCTCTGGGCAACTTGTTTGCAGAAATGCTCTTCCTCTTTTTGAGATTTGAGATTTGTTTTGCCTGTTTTCATAATTGCTTCTCGGATGTTACCTTTAGAGTCAATTATGGCTGCAAATCTCATTTTAGAATCTAAATTAATGATTTTTTGAACAATGTCAAGCAGATCGATTTTTTTTGCTGCCATATACATAAGAAAAAATCTTGGGCAAATATAATCTAATAAAAATAACACAGGATCTTAGAATAACTAATACGAGGTGGAATCAACCTCAAATACAGAAAAATGAATCGATTGATTTTTGAGATATTAGAAAAATTAGAAAAACAATCATCATTAGAAAAATCAAGGCAGGTTAATGTACCTGCAGATGAAAGGATGTTGGCAATTACAAAAGAGACAGGAGAGTTGCTCAATATGCTAATACGCCTAAGAAATGCAAAAAATATGCTTGAAGTTGGAATGTCGGTTGGGTATTCTACTCTGTGGTGTGCTGAAGCAATTATTGAAAATGAGGGGAAAATAATCACAATTGAGCAAAGTCCAAAAAAGATCAAAAGAGCAAAAGAGAATTTTCAAGATGCAGATGTTGCGGATTGTATTACAATTCAAGAAGGATTGGCAATGCAGGTTCTGCGAGAGTTAAGTTTGCAAGAAAAGTACAAAGAATTTTTTGATGTTGTGTTGATTGATGCAGATAAAGAAAATGTAATTGAATATTTTGACATGATTTTACCCATGGTATCAATTGGAGGTGTGATCATTACAGATAACATGCTATATCCTGAAAAATATCAGGAAGATATGAAAAAATATTCTGCACACATACATGCAAATCAGAATGTTAGAACCATAACATCTCCAATAGGAAATGGAGAGGAAATTACATTAAAGTTAAGGTGATTTTTTCTTTGTCTTTTTTGTAGTTTTAGATACTACTTTTTTTGTAGTTGTTTTTTTGACAGGTTTTTTAGTTATCTTCTTTGCGCTCAAAGATTTGAGTTTCTTATCTTTTTCAGAGATTTGTCGTTTTAGTTTCTGTTGTTGTTCTTTTAGTTTCTGATTTTTGAGTTTAATTTGTTGTTCTGTTTTTTCTCGTTTCTTTTTGAGGGATTCGTAAACTTTTTCTTCTTTTTTGAGTTGTTTTGCCAGGTCTCCTTGAGATTTTAGTCGGTCTTTCTCCTCCTTTGCTTTCTTAGATATTGCTTCTTTTTCTTTAGAGATCGTATTTATCAAATTGAGACGCTCTTCTTTTGATTTTATCAAATCTTCTTCTTGAGATTTTATCAATTTCTTGAGTTTTTCAGATTCAGCAAACTTTGCCTTTTCTTCATTTACTTGAGATACAATAGCCTCATAATCCTTCTTGGTTTTCTCCAAGTCATCCTGTTTTGATTTAATTTCATTAGCAATTGTTGCTTGTTCAATCAAGCGTGATTTTTGCTCTTCAATCATTTTTGCAAGTAATGCTTGCTCAGTTTCAACTTGTTTTTCGATTTTCTCTTGTTCTAATTGTGCTTGAGCTAGTAGGCGTTTTTGTTGTGCAAGTTCTTTTGAAATTTTTGTTTTTTCTGAATTTATATTTTTGATAATTTCAGCTCGTTCTTTTTTGACTTTGGCCAACTCTTGTTTTTGTATAATCATTTCTTCAGAAAGTTTTGTTTGAGACTCAATTATGAGTCGCTCTTCTTGAATTTGTGCCTCTAGTGTTGCTTTTTCTTGAGTAATCTTTTGTTCATATTCTTTTCTATGAGACACTAGTTGTGTTAGTTTGGAGCGGTGTGCATCAATTTCATTTGAAATTAATTTTTGCTTTTCAATCTTTTCTTCTTCCTTTTGAATGTCATTAGAGATTTTTTCTACTTCAACTGAATCATTAGAAGAATTCCAACCTTTTGGCATTGTTCCACGAGAAATAGTTTTTGTTTCAGGCTCTTCTTTTGAAGTAGGTGGAATATATTCAGTTCTTTGTGTTTCTGGGAGGACTTCATCATCTTTTGGTGAAATTGATTCGTTAAGTTTTGCTTCTAAATATGAAACATCAGAGTGATACAGGGTTTTGTTATTTGAAATCATGTCATAGATATGTTGTAATCTTCCAAGATCACCAATTCCTGAGTTCATTAATTCTTGAATTTTTGGAAGAACATCACTACTAGCAGAGGAGGGTTCTGATTTTTCTTCAAGACTAAAAGTAGATTCTAATTTGTTTTCAAGATAATTTTGATCAGAATGGTATAGAGGCTTGTTGTTCTTTAGACATTCTAGAATATGGTACAATCTTCCAGGATCACCATTTCCTGAATCAATTAGTGATTGTATATTTTCAATAGTTTGTGAAAGAGTCAATTGTGACATGTCTGTTGCCTGTGATTAATTTCCTCATAGTCTACTAAAAATAACTTTTTAAAAAAATTCACCCACGCATAAATTTTAGGTGATTTATTAATTAGAAAATCCACTGCAAAATATGAGAGCAGGAACGTCAATGATCTTCATAGGAGGTGGGATGTTTCTTGCAGGATTAATCATGTTTTACTCAATTGAGATAGGTCAAACAGAGCCTGCATTAAGATTAATCAAAAACATTGGGACCTTTGTAGGTCTTTCAGGAATTGGAGTTGGTGTTGCAGGAATTTTGCTATACTTGATTAGTAGAAATCAATCACCCATTCAAGAAAATTTTGAACCAAGAGAATAAGACTAGAATTTGTGATAACTAAATTATACCACGACAATTACAATTTTGTAAATGACAGAAAAAGTGTGGATGGGTGCAATCTTTCTTAAAGATGAAGGTGGGTATGAAATTCTCTTAAAGTCATTAGAACACTATCGAAAAAGATTACGAACAATTGGTCAAAGCCCAGAACTAAAGGAATCTGCTGCAATGTTTGCATCAGTATTGAATCAACAGGCAATTAAGACAGTTCCAAAAATCGATGAAGTAGTTGAAAAAATCAAAAACAGCATTAACGACATTCAAGAATTACAAAAACTCAGTGACGAAGTATCATTTTTTGAAAAGGCACTCATGTGTTATGAGTCAGATATTGATAAAGCCCAAAATACAGGACATGAATATTTTGTCAAACTAGTGGGAGATTTGGCTGCTGCAAAAAATGATGTAGACGTCATAAAAACAGCATTAAAGAAAATAAAAGAATATTCTGAGTAAGTCTAGAGGCCTTGCAAATACCAATCCAAGTAAGGAGTTAATGCCTTGCATTGTTTCTTTTTCTCTGATTCGTCATCAACATCTACAATTTTTTGAATTTTACCATCAAGATATTCTGAGGTCAAATTACTCTTAAACTGAGGCTGGATTTGCTTTAAAACATCAAGGATTTCACTTGAGGATGCACTATCAAAGTTTTCTAAGATTTTAGATACCTGTTCGTTCAAAGACATGATAAAATTTCAACTAATACCCATTATAATTTTTCTAGTCTAAAACATCCTCATCATCCCAAGTCAATCGGAATCTTCCGGTAACTCGAAACATCTGAATTCTTCCGCCTTCTTTGAAACGAAGTTTGTAAAAGTTGTGAGATGCATCATCAATCTCCAAAGTGACATTCTCTTTTTTGGTTTCAAATATTATAGGATCGTTTGATACTTGGTTCCAATCATCCTCATCAAAATCCATATAGAATTTAGTATATAGTAATCCCATAAAATATTGTAAAATGAACCTGCATAAATAACTAAAGAAAATACTATTTATCTGAAGAATCTTTTGGTACGATAACTCCTAGAAAACTAGTAATCGTTGGAATTAGTAGTTCTGAATCCTTGTCATTTTTAATAATCTCATAAACTTGGTAAATTAGTTGTTGAATTGTCAAGTGTTCATCTCGATACAAGGTCTTTTTTGGATTTTTAATGGAATCCAGAATTGTAAAGCCGTTATCCGTTTCTAGTAATCTCTTCAAAAGTGAGTTTGATGTGTTAATCTTTTCATCAACATCCTTGTGAGGAAAATCAGTCTCTAATCTTTTGATTTTGAGTTTGAGATCATGAAAAGAGTTGTTTGTTGTATGCTCGATGTGTTGTGCTGCTTTGTGAGTATAATTTTCAGTAAGATGATAGAATTTCATATTACTTTGAGAATGCACATAGATAATCTCTTTATCAATCAGAGAATCTCGTGTCTTCTCAAAGGTAGTTTTTGCCATAAACTTTGGGACAACCAGTTTTAGTAACGCATTATGATGTAATTCAGGATTTTCCTGGATTTTCTCAAGAATTATCCTTTCACGCTCATAGTTCATTAGTGTAGGCTCAGACTGACTCATTTTATCTAGGTCAACCTATTATTAGTAGGTCAAGTATTAAAAAATTCCTGCGTCATTATTCAAAAGATTAAGGCAAAATGTTGAAAAAAATTTGGCACATACATTTAGATCCAAGCATCAAAAAGATATTGTGAGATGGGCACACAGGAAATAACTAGTGAACAAAAAGAAGAGATTCGACAAAAAATCATTGAAGCATGTAAAAATGACGTAGGGCATATTCAAAAAATATGCTCAGAAATTTAGAATTCATGCCTAATTGAGAAATTAGGTGAAAAACTATTTTAGTTTAAATTCCAGAAACTTTTCCGATCTATGTGATTCGAGGGGCAGCAATTACAATTTCAGTATTATTCATTATCGGAATGATATCCCCAGGATTTGCCCAATCGGATTCAGAGATTTTTCCTGAATGGATAAAAACCACAATAAAATTCTGGGCAGACGGAATGATGACAGATACTGAATTAAAAAATGCACTAGAGTACATGATTGAAAATGGGATTATCAAAATTGAAGGACCGTCAAAAGGGTTTGGAGGAATTTTGCCAACAGATGACCAAAAAATAATTTCAGGAGTTTCATTTGCAGGATTGGATTTATCAAGTGTCAACTTTGTTAATGCAAAAGTCATTGATGTTGATTTCACAGGGGCAGATTTGTCAGGAAAAGATTTCACATGGACAACATTTCACAATGTTGATTTTACAAATACAAACCTAAGTAACACAAATTTATCTAATCAAAATTTGGCAGGTTTGACTTTAAGTGGAACAATTTTGAAAAATGCGGATTTGAGTGGTGCAAATCTTGAAGGAGTTGTTTTTGATGATGTAGATTTATCAAATACTGATTTACAAAATGCAAACTTGGAAAAAACAACTATGAAGAATTCTATTCTAACAAATGCGAATCTAGATGGTGTGAATTTACTCAAAAGTACAATCAGTCAGACAAGATTGGATGAAACAAGTTTGAAAAACGCAGTTCTAAAAGATAGTGATCTTAGTTGGTCAATGTTTGATCATGCAGATTTAACGAATGCTGATCTCTCCAATGCAAAATTTGATAATACAAATTTTAGATTGGTAAATTTCAATAATGCAAAATTAGATAATGCAGACTTTAGAGATGCAATTTTAGAGGAAGCAAACCTTGCAGGGGCTAAATTAATTGGTTCGAATTTATCAGAAATGAAACTAAGTAGAATCAACCTGTCAGGGGCAAATCTGACTGGAGCAGACATATCTAATTCAATACTAATTGAGGCTAATTTGGCAAATGCAGATTTTGATAACTCAATAGCAAAAGGAGCAGATTTGAGAGGTGCAATTTTAAAGAATTCAGAGTGGAAAAATGCCAATCTAGAAGAGGTTAACCTGAGTAATGCAGATTTGACATTTGCAACAATAGATCATGCAGTAATGGGAAATACAACAATAACTAATTCGATTTTTAAAGACGTAGACCTTACAGAGTCACAAATTGACGGATTCATTAATGAGTGTGAAATTAAACAATTTTCAAATCTAATTGGCTGCGATCTGTCAAATGAATCAATTTCAGGAATACAAATGCAAGGTTCAGATCTGAGATTTGCGGATTTATCTCATACAATGTTGGAAAACATTGTTCTAACAAATTCCAATTTAGAGAATTCAAATTTGCAAGGAGTAAAACTAATTGATGTTGATTTTTCAAATGCAATCTTCAAAGATACCAAGATAAACAACTCAACTCTTAACAATGTCATATTTGCGGGGGTGTCATTAGA
Organism: Candidatus Nitrosopumilus sp.; assembly: GCA_042138585.1. GTDB lineage: Archaea > Thermoproteota > Nitrososphaeria > Nitrososphaerales > Nitrosopumilaceae > Nitrosopumilus. Next base: position 1,254 of record JBHITY010000034.1, on the reverse strand, counting down.
AGGAATAAATCTACAAGATAGTATCATATCGGAGGTTGATTTTGTCGATGTCGATTTACAAGGGGCAGACATGAGTTTTTCTAAAATTTCACATTCAGACATGACAGGGGCGGATATGACAGGAGCTGATTTACGTTATGCAGTTATTGAGAATACAATTGCAAAATATGTTGACTTTGCTGATGCGGATCTAGATACAATTACAGTAAGAAATTCAGATTTATCAAAATCAAACTTTGAAGGAGTGCATATGAACCAAATTGATTTTGATAATGTAGTTTTGAAACATACTGATATGACAGGATTGAGTTTGGAAAATGATAAAATTACAAATTCAGACTTTTCAGATGCAATACTATCTAAAATAAAATTGGCAGGAGCCAATCTCCAAAATTCCATATTTACCAATGCAGAAATTAAATTTGCCAATCTTGCAGGCTCAGATTTGACAAATGCAGATTTGAGTGGAACAAATCTAGAGGGTTCGATGTTGACTAGCGCAATATTGATTCAAGCAGACTTTACAGATGCAGACCTCACCCTAGCTGATTTGACAAATTCTAACATGCAATATGCAAAGTTTGATGGAATAATCTCAACTGATTGTGAAGGTTGTCCATAAATTAAAAATATTTTTTGTAAAAAAATTTAAAATCTATTCTCTGTCGATGAATTCATCTGCTCTAGGAGGGTCTGGAGCAAGGCCTTTTCTCTTTCTAATGTCTGCAACAGCTGTTGCTAACATTGATTTTGGAACTTCAGTCCATTCTTTGAAGGAAGTGTTCCATGTTGCACGACCAGCAGTTTGACCTCTCATCTCTTCAGATAGAGTAAAGGTTTCAGAAGCTGGAAGCTCACCTGTTACAATACTTGATGCGCCTTTTTGTGCCATGTCAAGAACCTTACCGCGTTTTCCGGAAAGTACTGTTGCAACATTTCCAACAAGATCAGTTGGTACGCGAACTTCAATTGCTAAAGTTGGTTCAAGTACAGCAGTTCCTGCAGTAAGTAATGCACCCATACATGCTCTACGAGATGCAGGGCCTAATTGAGATAGACCCCTGTGTGCAGTATCCTCGTGAGGAACAAAGTGAGTAAATGTGAATTTACAATCTCTCATTTGTTCTTTACAAAGTGGGCCTTCTTTCATTACTTCATCAAATCCAGAGTTGATAGAATCAGTTGACTCTTGTACAAATTGAACACCTTTTGTTCCGTTAATCAAAACATTTCCACGAGAATCAAATTTCATAA
>JBHITY010000033.1:0-9496 GCA_042138585.1 Candidatus Nitrosopumilus sp. | reverse complement strand
TTCTGATCTAAAAGATCCTTGTATCATATTTTTTTGTCTAATCGCATCAATTTTTTTTCATTTCTAAAAAAATCATAGCGATACTAAATTCATCATTATCATTACGATAATTATTGTAGTGCAATCAACAAAAGTTTCACCACTACAATGTATATTGTATTGGATAAATAATTATTGTAGCGGTTTAAGATTTTTTGTAAAATATCAAAAAACCCATGATCAGGAGACAATGGTCTGAAAATACGTTATCGGGACGTGATTTTGGAAATTTTCAAAAATACAATTCGAGTTGAAAGTTAACCTCTAGTCAACATTAAACACAAAAATGCATCTACAAGGACTTTCCAGAGATTTTCTCATATGCAGTAACATAACGTTCTGTCATTTTAGAAATAATCTCTAAAGGAATTTCAGGAGCGACAGGTTCTTGTCCTGCATCACGTGCATCATCAAATTGTTTTTGATATCCGTTTGCAGTTAACCAATCACGTAAAAGTTGTTTGTCATATGCTTCTTGAATTTTACCTACCTCAAAGGAGTCTTTTGGCCACAAGCGGTACTCATCAGGACCAATTGAATCACCCAAAGTGATTTGACCATCTAAAATTCCAAATTCTAATTTTAAATCAGCCAAGATAAAACCGACATCATCAGCAATCTTGGCCATCTTTTTGTAAATTTCAATTGAAGTTTTTTCCAGCCAGTTGTATTGTTCTTCAGAAACTAGTTTCATTTCAATTGCTTTTGTTTTATCAATAGGAATATCATGCTCAGATTTTGTTGTAGGATCAAATATTGGTTCAGGAAGTTTTGCAGCTAGAGTGGTATCAGTTCCTTCTGGCACTTTGACTTCACCTTTTTTCCATCTACTTACCAAACTACCATAGAAATAACCTCGAACTACACATTCTATTGGAAGCATTTTCATTTTCTTTACAAGAATTTCAGTTTCGGATTCACGTTTTATGAAGTGGTTTGGAACATCTAGTTCGTTGAACCAAAATTCAGCAAATTTGCACAAAACTTCTCCCTTTCTAGGAATGTCTTGCTTGAATTTTACATCATATGCAGATACACGATCAGAGAACTTGAAGAGAAGTGTATTTTCATCTACGTCATAGAGGTCCTTTACCTTTCCGCTAGTAAGAAATTCCAAGCAAAAATACTGAATCATTAGAGAATTTAACTGCTAAGACCCCATCATACCTACCATTTTTGGCATCTCTCGGTAGGCCTTGTTGACAAATATGTCATTATCAGCACTAATCATCACAAATTCCATAGAGTTTTCAGGAGGGGGAGATACAATGATCTTTTGTCCAACTTTTAGTGTTTGAATATCCAAAATATCACCATCACCAAAATTAATGTGAAGATTTGTTATTGGTTTTGCACCAATGTTTTGAATGGTAACTCTGCCCATGGTAAACATTCCTTGTTCATCTAAAAGTGGGTCTACAAAAATCTCATAATCCTGCGTGGTTATAGAAAATTTGAAAAAATCTGCACCAAAGATAATGCCAATTGATACGATTACGGCTACACCAACACAAAGTAATGCAGTGTATTGTTTCACAAAATCTCTATAGTTTTTCTAATAATTAAATGGGTTACTTTACTTCAACGCCATTCCAAAATGCAACCATGCCTTTGATTTTCATTGCAGCATCATTTGGTTCAGCATAATACCATGCACAGTCTTTGTTAGTTTTTCCATTTACTGTTACAGAATAGTAATTGGCCATGCCCTTCCAACCACAGAAACTAGTCATGTCAGTTTTCTCAAAGTATTGTTTTTTGATTGAATCAATTGGAAAATAATGATTGCCTTCAACTACAACGGTATCATTACTTTCAGCAATAACCTCACCATTCCAAATTGCTTGCATACTAATTTGCTTCTCCTTTGATTTCTTCTCTACTCTTAAATTCTGGAGTAATTCCAAGTGAGTCATAATTTCCAGATGAGCATGTAAAACACATAGAGTCAGTAGGAATTCCTACTGCGGCTGCAAGGTTTTCTGCATCATTATATCCCAAAAAGTCAGCACCAATATCCTTTCTAACCATGTCAATGGTTTCTTCATCATTCATGTCTTTTCCATTAGAAAATGTTGCAAGTTCTTCTTGTGATGGGAAATCAATTCCAGCATAACATGGGAATTTTATTGGAGGGTAGGTAATCACCATGCTGATTTTTCTTGCTCCGGCTCTTCTAAGTGCCTTGATAATAGCTTTTGAACTTGTACCCCTAACCAAACTATCATCAATCACAACTACATGTTTTCCATCAATAATTTCTCGGATTGGAATAATCCAACGATTTATCTCCACTCTATCTGATTGGTGAGGTTCAATGAAACTTCGCAATGGTCCTTTCTTGCTGTATCTATCTTTGAGTAATCCCTCATCAAAAGATACGCCAAGTTCTTGGGCATATCCTAATGCTGCAGGTCTAGCTGAATCAGGGACTGGAATAACTAAATCTGCATCCTTTATGGGGAATTTTTTTGCAAGATATCTACCAATGTTTTTTCTTGCAACATAGATGTTGGTTCCTTCCATGTTACTAGTTGGATGAGCAAAGTAAGTAAATTCAAAAGAACAGTGTGCACGCTTTGGATCATCTGAAAACATTTCCGTCTCAAGCCCATCTTTACTCATTCGGATAAGTTCTCCAGGAGTCACATTTCGTTGCATTGTTGCCCCGACTGCTGAGACTGCAGAAGATTCAGAAGCAACAATGTATGTATCATCAGATTCTTTGTGACCTAGAACCATTGGACGGAATCCTTTTGGATCACGTGCAGCATAAACAGAGTTGTCATCAGAGATAAATGTAAAACAATACGAGCCTACCATCTCATTTTTGAGAACAGATAATGCCTTTCCCATCTGTCCCTTTTCAGAGATTAATGAAACAAGTCTTTGAGCAGCAACCAAAGTGTCACTTGCATTTTGAGGAGTAAATGAACATCCCCCTACCAAGTTTGATAGTTCTTGAACGTTGGCAATAGTTCCGTTATGTGCAACACAAAGATCCTTTACTTTTAGAGGCTGTGCATTTTCTAATGAACTTCTACCCATTGTTGAATAACGAACATGACCAATTACACATGGAGAAGCGTATTCTTCAGAAATTGCTTTGAATTCAGATGATGCCGCTGAAACAAGACCTAATCTTTTGAGAGGAGGTTTGTTTGGAATTGCAAGACCCCATGCTTCTTGACCCCTATGCTGCAAAGCACGTAATGCATCAATTGCCATTGGGATGACATTGGTACCAGTAAGACTATAGATTCCAATAACACCACAGTTTTCTTTTGGTTTATCATCAAGAATATGCTGAGGTTTATCCATGGAGCACCAAATCCCTTAACGAATTTAACCAAGTTTTTTGCGCTTTATCAACTCTTAGATCAATGATCGACTTGCTGCCGTTTGTGAATTGGATTTTGTCTCCACCAAATTTACCTATAATGCTGTAAGATGTCTTGTTCTTTTTGAGAATTTTTTCAATTTTTGAGAGGTTTTTCTTATCAAATGTTAGGAGATAACGAGAATGACTTTCTGAAAATAAAATTCTGTCAGCATCTAATTTTTTGGCAGGAACTTTGTTCAAATCAACTTTACAACCAATCTGATTATTCATAGACAATTCAGATACTGCTACTGCCAACCCTCCTTTAGAACAGTCATGGACAGATTTCAAAAGTTTCTTTGGAATTATTTCTAAAACAGATTTCATATTCTTCTTTGATTCAGCAAAATCAACTGCAGGACATTTTCCTCCAATGAATTTGTGAATGTATTCAAAGTATTCAGAGCCTCCAAGTTCATCTTTTGTTTCTCCAACAATTATCAAGCAATCATTATCGGTGATTCTTTGAGGGATTTGTGGAGTTTTATCAATCAGTCCAATCACTCCAATTAGTGGTGTAGGCTTGATAGGACCAGCAGGAGTTTCATTATACAGGCTCACTTTTCCACCAACACAAGGAATTTTGAAGTCTTTTGCAAAGTCAGTTAATCCCTTTAGAGATTCTAAAAATGTCCAAAAGATTTCAGGGTCTTTTGGATTTCCAAATTGAAGATGGTCCAGCATTCCAATTGGTTTTGCTCCCGTACAAACAACATTTCTGCATGCTTCTTCAAAGCATCCAATTGCACCTTCTCTAGGATTAATGTAACATTGTTTTGGATTACCATCTATTTTGACTGAGAGGAATTTTCCATTATCCAATCTTAAAACAGATGCATCACGTCCAGGTTTCACCACGGTTCTAATTCCCACTTCATGATCATATTGTCCATACACCCAAATCTTACTTGCAATATTTGGAGATGCAAGTAATTTCATCATAGTTTTAGAATAGTCAGAAATTGGTTTGAGTTTCTTTTCTTTCTCTATGGTTTTCAAATATTCCGGTTTTTTGGATGGCAAGTCAAGCAATGTTGCATTTGCAACAACATCAGTTGGAAGATTTGCAAATGTCTTTTTTCCTTTTTTGACATGCATTTGGTTATCAGACTTTACTATTCCAATAACAGAGCAACCAATTCTGAATTTTTTGCAGATTTCTTGTAATTTTTTGAATTTGGTTTTACTAGTAACTATTAACATTCTTTCTTGAGATTCTGAAACCATTATCTCATCAGGATGCATGTCGGATTCACGAGTGTGTACCTTGTCAACATCCATCTCAATTCCTATCTCTAGTGCATCAGCAGTTTCTGAGATAGCACATGAGAGTCCGCCTCCACCCAAATCTTTCATGGCATGAATGAGTTTTTCATTTCTTGCCTCCAAGATTGCCTCTATGATTAGTTTCTCAATAAATGGGTCAGGAATTTGTACTGCAGAGCGGTCTTCAGATTCAAGTGAATCAGAAGCAAATTGTGAGCCTCCAATTCCATCTCTTCCCGTAGAGCCACCCATTAAGACGACAATGTCGCCTTTCTTGGCATGATTTTTTATCAAATTCTCTTTTTTTCCAAAGCCAACAGCAGCAACATCAACTAGTGCATAGTTTTCATAACATTGATCAAACTCCACTTCTCCACCAATTGTAGGAATACCCAAACAATTTCCATAATCTGCAATTCCAGTTACAGCATTTTTGAATAGCCATCTTGCTTGTTGATCTTTTTCTATATTTCCAAATCTTAATCCATCAAAAATAGCAATAGGTCGTGTTCCAGCAGATAAGATATCACGAATTACTCCGCCTACACCAGTTGCAGCCCCACCATAGGGTTCAACAGCTGAGGGATGATTATGGCTTTCAATGTGAGCAGTAACAACATAGCCGTCACCAACATCCAAAACTCCCGAATCATATCCTTTCTCAGTAATTACAAGAGGTCCTTTCATTGGAAGCATTTTGAGATGGCGTTTTGAAGATTTGTATGAACAGTGTTCAGACCATTCTGCAGCAACTATTTGTAATTCAGTAGAAGTTGGGTCTCTTCCAATTTTGGATTTTAGTTCTGTTAGTTCTTGAGGTTCTAAACTCAATTGCTTACACCCATTTCAGATAATAGAGATTCAAAGATTAGTGAAGATGGTTTATTATCAATTGGATTAATTTCAGATTCAACTGCTCTTTCAGGATGAGGCATCATACCAACAACATTTCCATCCTCATTACATACACCGGCAATTCTGTTTGAAGAACCGTTAACTACTTGATCATATCTAAATACAATTTGATTTTTTTTCTTTAATTCTTTAAGAGTGTCATCATCAACATAATATCGCCCTTCACCGTTGGCAATTGGAATAGGAATTTTTTGACGTAGTTTGAATTGGTTTGTAAATGGGGTCTTGTTATTTTCGACAATCAGATTTGTCCACTCACACATGAAATTCAAGGATTCATTTTTGAGTAAAACTCCAGGTAACAAACCGGATTCGACTAGAATTTGGAATCCGTTGCAGACACCTAAAACTGGAACTCCTTTTTTTGCCATCTTTTGAACATCTTTGATGATTGGGCTGTGAGCAGCGATTACTCCTGCACGAAGCCTATCCCCATAAGAGAATCCACCAGGAAGGATTACAGCATCAATATTTTTTGGTAGAGATTTTTCATGCCAATAGTATTGAGCATCAAGATTGAAGACATCAGTCAAAACATGATACATGTCACGATCACAATTACTACCAGGAAAAACTACAACTCCAACCTTCACAATTAGAATTAGATCTCGCGATATTTAATCTGACTCTAGTTAGAAAAAATTATTAGCCGAAAAGCCACCTTGATCGCATGGCTCATGTACGAGATATTATGCAAAAAAATGTCATCACCATTGAACATGACAAAACAGTACATGATGCAGCAATCATGCTAAAAGAAAAAGAGATCAGTTTTTTGGTAATAATTAGAGATGAAAAACCAATTGGAATTGTTTCTGAAAGAGATATTGTTCAAAAGGTAGCAGCTGAAGATCAAAAATCATCAGATGTTCAGATTGAAAGTATAATGTCAAAGAAATTTCGTTGGGTCAGTCCTGAGACACCAATTGAAGATGCAGTCCAAAAGATGTTAAACAACAATATCCGTAGATTGATCATTCTAGAAAACGGTGAAAAACTAGTAGGGGTTATCACTCAAACAAACTTGGCAGAATTTTTACGCAGTAAACTCTTGATTAATGGAATGCTAGATAATATTGATTCAGAGAAATCCTAGGCATCAAAAACATCAATTGTGACTTTGCTTACCATTGGATTATAGATACGTAAATCATCACAGATTTCTTGGATTTTAGATTGGGCGGTTTTTTTGTCCTTTTCTTTGATTGTGAATTTTAGCATTTTAGCAGTTTTAATTTTAGATACTGTTTTGTGAGTTCCTTTTAGCACCAAATCATTGAGGATTGTTTCACCTTCTGGATCACTTATTCCAGGCTTGTTTTCGATAGTTACATGGACATCATATGTTGCCATAATAATTTGCAGAATTGAATCGAGGTTAATCTATCTTCCGAATAATTTTGTGCTTTTATACTTATTTTGAAATAATCAGTAAAGTTTCCGGTTCTGAGGACTTGTGTTGTGCAGATATTACCAGCCCAGAATCGGTTACTTTGAATTCATATTGTTTTTTACAAATTCAGTGTATTTTCTATAAAGCCCAGAGACATAATTTGGATTTTCAATGATGAGTTTTTTGTTTTTCAAGTCTTCTTTTGATTGAAACATTTCTTTTTCAATTATACCCTTGTTATCAAGAGTAATACAGAGGTCTTGCCATCCAAAAACTTCAGGGGCATTACGATTAGCAGTTGCATAATATACATACAGCAATCGAAGTTTGTTGTATTCGTCTTGAGACATGTCTTTTCCTAAAACATAATTTCTTTTCAGGGAATGAAAATAGACTAGACCATCAGCAGTTAAAACATAATCAAAGAGTTTTGGATAATCATCAATATCAATTGGGTAAAGAGGGTTTTTTTGTTCTGTCATTAGTAATCGAAATTGGGGATGCTAAAATAATAATTGCATTATTGCACTTATGCTTTGTATTTCTTTAATCCTTCACCAAGAACTAAATTCAAAACATGTGAAAAGCTGACTGACTTTGATGAGGTTCTGATCATCTTTGCTTGTATATCACGAAGTTTTTCAGCATGTTCAGTTTTGAGTACAACAGTGATTCGATCTCCCATTATTGATAATTCATGTTTTTCGTATAAAAGCAGGAGGTAAAGTTCACAAGAATATTACTAGCCTCAATTAGGCAATATTGGAATTTATATCAGATTGATTTTCATAAATCAACATGGTTAGATCAAGATATTGGAAAATCACATCAGATGAGATGAGTGGTTTTGGATATAATGAGAATAATTTGCTAAATTGGGAAATTAAGTGTGTAAGAGAGCCTGAAGATGAAGCACATTTCATCGGAGTTTTCATGTATCGTAATGGAACAGCATATGATTATGAGTCAGTAAAAGGAATTTGTTATTTTCACAATAATATCGATAGAAAGGAACTTCCATCAATTACCAGTTTTCTTCAAGGGAAATATGGTGGAAAAGAGATGGAAAAAGGGGAAAGGATTTTCTTAAAAGATTCACAAGAAATCTACTCCAGTAAGGATATAGCAGATTTGGCAAAAGAGATGGAGTCAAAATTTAACACCAAAGCCATCATTTCATTAGAATTTGAGGGTGTCTCCATTGAACAACTCAAAGAAGAAGGATTGCCTGAAGCAAAATTATTGCCAATTCCCGGCAAATAGATATAGCTTAAAACACAAAGTGATCAGATGTCAGAGTTGGATGGTATCAACCAGCATTTTGAGGAATTAAGAAAGAGATTACTTAGAATTGTCTTAGTAATCGGAGTTATTACAGTATTCATTCTGACATTTCATGCAGAACCAATTCAAGTTGGTCAAACCACATTATACTATCCAACACCTGAACCTCTAAACAACATTGCAGCGCAGATTACGAATCATATGAAAATAAATCTTGTACCAGATGACGTTCAACTAATTCAAACTGCACCAGGTCAAGCATTCTTTGCACAAGTCTACATTGCAGCACTTGTTGGAATTGTAGTTGGCATGCCAATAATTATCAAAGAATTAGTAGGATTTATCAAACCAGCTCTTAAAGAAAATGAAATCAATGTTAGTAGAAGTATTACAATTCCTTCATTAGGATTATTCATTGCAGGATGTGCGTTTTCTTACAATCTAGTAATTCCATACATCTTGGATTTCTTGTATAGGTATGGGGAATCTGCTGGACTGGTCACATTTCTTAATGTAATAGAGTTTGTTACATTTGTACTGCAATTCTTGTTGGCATTTGGATTTTCATTTCAGCTTCCTCTTGTAATGTACGCAATATCTGCATCAGGTATAGTGGATGCTGATTTTTGGCGAAAAAACATTAGATATGCAATTGTCATAATTGTGATCTTTGGAGCTGTAATTACCCCTGATGGCAGCGGTGTCACTATGTGGTTTATTGCAGGTCCAATGATTGCATTGTACCTTACAGGCATGGTGCTCATTGAGCGTAAAGAACGCAGAAAGTTGAACACTTAAATCCGAATTTGGTTAAAGAGACACAGAAATGTTTGGAATGAATTTAGCTAATTTCATTGCAGGTCAAGAATGGGTATTCATTATTGTTATTGCAGTAGTGCTAATTTTTGGCGCTAAAAAAATTCCAGAACTTGCAAAGACCTTTGGTAAAGCAAAGGGTGAATTTGAGAAAGGCAAGATTGAAGGCGAAAAAGAACTAAAAGACTTCAAAGATAAAGAAGCAAAATCAGATTAATCTTCTGAAATTTTAATAAAATTATCTATAATTTCTTCGTAATTTTCTTGGTATTTGCTTTTAGAAAACATTCCACCAATTTTCATCTTACCTTTTAGTTTCAAATCCACATTAACTAGAATTTTTGTACCTTGAGGAGTTTCAATGAATTGCTCTTGGATGTGAGAGCCTTTAGCATCACCTC
>JBHITY010000032.1:0-9646 GCA_042138585.1 Candidatus Nitrosopumilus sp. | reverse complement strand
TTGACTAGAATGTAATGCAGTTCCTTTGTTTAGTAATGCATATATATTTTCAGGAGAAATCAATAAGGCTTTGTCATAAGATCTAATTGCAAGTTTTAGTCGTCCCATATTTTGTAGAGTAACGCCTTTGTCAATTAGAGCTCCAATGTTTGAAGGTTCATGTTTTAGTACAAGATCATAAAGGCTAAGGGCATCATGAAAATCACCATCTTCAACACACTCATAGGCTTCAGCTAACATGCGATCTATGTTACTCAATATATCAGATAATATTTTGTTAATAATATAGATTCACTATTTGTCAATGTTAAATCAAGAAGAATGTCTATCCCGAGGATCAATTTTTAGAGACTTGTTAAAGCAATCCATCGCTTCCTCATATCTTCCAAGACTTCGCAATGTAATACCCTTGTAATTCCACAAATCAGGATCACCTTGATTCAAAAGAAGTGCTTGCTCAAAAAATCCAAGCGCATCATCAAATTTTCCATCCTCCAAGAGTGTTTTGCCTTGGGATACAAGTTCTTGAATTTTTTCCATAAATAGTGTAATTTTGTATTTGTATTAAATTTGAAAGATTGGGCAATGTTTTGAGCCTAACAAATTAAACAAATTTACAGTTATTTAGTTAAAATTTAAATAAATTTTTCCATCATAGAATACGTGAATTTAGACAAGACAGATGAAAAAATTCTCAGAAACTTGATGGTAGATGCACGATTATCAGCAAGACAACTTGCACTAAAACTAGGAATGTCAACGGTAACAGTTCTTTCTAGAATCAAAAAGATGGAAAAGGAGAAGATCATTAAAGGTTATTCAGCAATAATTGATCATGAAAAACTAGGTTACTCGCTCACAGCAATAATTGAAATCATTGCAAAAAATGACAAAGTGGTAGACATTGAAGAGGAAATATCAAAATTTGAAAATGTTTGTGGAGTTTATGACATTACAGGTTCAACTGACACCATAATCATTGCAAAATTCAAAGAAAGAAACGAATTGAGTAAATTTGTTAAAGAATTAGCCTCCATTCCTAATGTCGAAAATACAATAACACATGTAGTATTAAATACAGCAAAAGAAGATTTTAGATTAGCATAGTGAAATAACATTGAAGATTGCAAGTATTTTTCTAATTTCATTAGTATTACTTTTAGTTCAAACATCATATGGACAAGAAAAAGAATTAGATATGGATCTTGAGGTGTCTGATGAAGAAAAAATTATAATTTTTGGAGGATTTACAGCAGCAGTTATTGGTTTGTTTTTGTTTTTAGCAAGAGACATCATTCTTAGAAAAAAAACAGCATATGACAAAGAAGAATTGGAATCAAAAAAAGACAAAACAAATGAAAAATATCATTCTGATTGGGGAGATGAATATGAAGAAATTGGAACTAGAAGAAATACAATCAAGGATAAAGAATTCAGAGATGCCGCACGAAATGATGAATTACCAAATTATTATGAAGTTTTAGGGGTTTCAAGAGATGCAACTCAAGAAGAGATAAAGAAGAATTTTAGAGAACTCGCTAAAAAGACTCATCCAGATAGAACAAAAGAGGATTCAGAAGAAGAAATGTCAAAACTAAACAAGGCATATGAAGTATTATCAGATGAAGAGAATAGAGAAAGATACGACAAATATTTTGTAGATTAGATAGTCTCTAGATTAACAATTATCATACTAAGTTCAATTGAATCAGGTGTTTGAACACTATTTGTTAGGTTTGTAGAGATTTCCAAGTTTTTTTGACTCCCTTCAACAACCATAGTTGTTTTGATTTTTAATTCTCCAAATTCAGTATTAGGTCCAAGCATTTTCTTTGTAAGTAAAGGGACAACAGAAAGATCATTTATTGTTCCCTTCATTTTATATGCAAATTTATCTGAAAAATAAACTCCACCACGGGTTGTAGGTTCGTTGACAGGAATAGATGAGTAAGAAACATGAACATGAGTTAAAGGATAGGAATTATCTTTGAGATGAAGAGTGAATTGTAATGAGCCTGATTCAGTAAAATCAATTAAAGATTTCAAAAGATTCTCATCCACAGTCATTTAAAAACAAAAAAAATCATAATTCTATTGAATCTTTCTACGCAAAATAATAGTGGGTTTTCAGATCAACTTTAAAAAGAAGAAAACGAACGTTTCGTTATGCAAATATTTGCAAATACTCAGGTTATGAGAAATAACATTTTGGATTTGCTTATTGAGAATGGGTTAGAGGCAGATTGTTATGTAGAAATGCTAGATTATACCATTGATTTGTTTGAGAGTAGAGGACTAGGAAGAGATTATTACGGATATCACAACATCAACCATGAATTAGAAGTAACATATTTTTCATTATTAGTTTCAAAACAGGAAAAAATAAAATTTACACATGAAGATATCAAGTACTTGTATGTTGCAGCATTGTTTCATGATTTTGATCCAGAAAAAAGTGTTGACAAACCACATGAGCAAAGTGTTCTGAAATTTATTTCAACAGATAGAAAACTTAGCCAATTAATTAAAACAGCAAACATTGATTTAGAAATTATCAAGGTGTTAATTTTAAGAACAACATACCCTTGGATGGGAGAACTGAAAAAGAATGCAGAAGAGCAAATCAAACAATGTTTTCACAACTCAGAATTAACAAGGAATAATACAGAATATCAAAAACACATTATGGACATTGGATGGTATCTCACCGTAGTAGATAGAGTTAGTGGATATGCGTTAGGGGATTTTTCAAAGGCAATGGAAATGGCAAAAATGAACGCCCACGCACTTGCATGGAGGCCATCATTAATTGTCAGAAGTGCGGTTGCATATTTTGAAGAATTACTAAACAAAGAAACAGAAATGGTCAAACCAGTTCTCAAAGTACTTTCAAATGAAATGAGAAAAAATTTCTTTGATACTGTTTTATCATTTATGAGAATTAGACAGCAGGAAATCACTATTCAAGCCGATTGTGCTTACAAAAACCTCAGATTGGTTCCAACCATAGAATGCATGGCAACTAGAAATGATCCAAATTTCATTAATTCATTACATGATATTTTACTAGAATTACCAAGACCACTTCAATTCACAGATAATTTTGAAAAATCTGTAAAAGATCCTGACACAATCATTACCACATTAAGGCTCAATGGAAAAAATGGAGAGATTGTCGGATATGCAAAAGGGGGTTCATTAGAAAATTACAATCTACGTGAAGAAATTAGAGATGAAAATTATGGTTTAGGAAATACAGTTTTCTTAGAACCTATTGCAGTAAAAATGGGATACTGGGGACTAAAAGGAGGCAGTGAGATGCGCCACATGTTTGTAATGCAAGCACATTCTAAAAAATTCAAGTACCTTACAAGTTTTGCACTAAGAGATGTCATTAATGCAAGAATTGAAAAAGAGCAAGCTGAATTTGTAGCGCAGTTTGACCCAGAACGATGGGATTATTATCGAATCAAGATTTAGATTCATTAAATGAATTCATTAGAAAAACAACTAAGAAAAAGTATCAAAGGCAAAGTTCATTCAGAAAATGAATTTAGGAAATTTTACTCAGTTGATGCAAGTTCATATCAAATCATTCCAACAACAATAGTCATTCCAGAAAATGAAAATGATATAATTAACACAATCAAAACTGCAAAGAAATTCAAAACAAATGTGACTGTGCGTGGTGCAGGCACAGGTCTAGTTGGTAGTGCACTGAATAATGGAATTATTTTAGATATGAAAAACTTTGACTCAATTAAAATCAAAAAAAAATATGCAATTGTTGGTACAGGGGTAGTTAAAGGAAAATTAGATAAAAAATTAGAAAGTAGTAAAAAATTTTTTCCTCCAAATCCTTCAGTAGGATCTTTTTGTTCAATTGGGGGAATGCTTGGAAATAATTCAAGTGGAAGTAGAAGTTTAAAGTATGGAAGTATGATTGATAATGTTTTAGAAATTACAATCATAGATGGGAATGGTAAAAAAATTATTCTTCCAAAAAATGAAAAAATATCTACCAAAATTCAAAAGAAAATAAAAATTGATAGAAAAAATATTCCAAACGTCTCAAAAAATTCGTCAGGGTATAGAATTGATAAAATCATTACAACAAAAGATAGTCATAAAATTATGGTGGGTTCTGAAGGAACGTTAGGGATTATCACATCAGCAAAATTAAAAATAAAAGAGGTTCCAAAAAGGAGAATTCTTTTTGTTGTAGAGTACAATTCAATTAAAAATGCAATTAATGATTGTGTATCGGTAAACAGCACAAATCCATCTGCAATAGAATTTGTAGATAAAATAACATTAAAGCAAATTAATCATAAATTCCAAAAAAATACAAAATGTTTGCTTTTTGTTGAATATGATTCAAAAATCAATCAAAATGAAAAGCAATTCAAAACAATGATTTCAGGAAAAATTGCCAAAAAATTAACAAAAAAGGAGGAAATTTACAGATGGTGGAAATATCGAGATTCATCGTTATTTTTCAGCCTGAGAAGTATAAAGATAGAGAAAAGAATTCCACATGTAATTGAGGATGCAGCGGTGCCTATAGAAAAATTACCACAATTTTTCAAAATGTTAGAAAAGATCAATAAAAAATTCAAAACAAAATCAGTTGTTTATGGACACATAGGTAATGGTAATCTTCATGTAAGATTGATTGGGGACAGAAAAAAAACGATACTAGTCAAAAATATTGCAATACAGTATTTTGATGAGATCATCAGAATGGGCGGTACGATAACAGCAGAACATGGTGATGGATTAGCACGTTCAGAATTTATCAAAAAACAATATGGAAAAACAAACTATCAAACATTTCAAGAGATAAAAAAATTATTTGATCCAAATAATATTCTAAATCCAGGAAAAATAATTTCTAAAAAAAGCACAGTGATTACTAATTTTGAAAAATTGTGATTCCATTTAGTAAAGACATGGGAGATTACATCATGTTACAAAAAGAAAAAAGTTCAACAACATATTCATAAATTTATTTAATATTAAGACAAAAGATCATTTTCAAAAATTCAACATGACAAAAATTAAAAACAAAATTAACATTTATTTAAAAAACACGTACAATTTGTTCCAGATTTAACTAAAATTACATCCAATACGAAAAAAATGGTTCTAAAACACAAAAATTAAGATCGGAGGTTTGCCTAATAGTAAAAAAAGTTCAACAAGGTCTTGCTAATAGAACCTCGAGCCTAGTGAACGTATGACAATAGGATATTGCGTAAAGTGCCGAGACAAACGAGAAATCGGTGGCGCTAAACCATACACAATGAAAAATGGTAAACCTGCAATCAAAGGCACATGCCCAACATGTAGTACTGCCATTTTCAGAATCGGTAGAGGATAAATTTCTAAATCAGGAATTTAATACTGCCATTCGTCAGTAAGGCCATTCCATAGCGAACGCATTGGGGATGGATCTTTTTCTATTTCTTCAGTAATTCTATTTTTGAGTACAAAAAAGAAGTTTTCCAGGGCATCAACTCCACCATCATCATATAGTTCACGTCCAATTTCACTAATTCGTTTATGTTTTTCAACGATTTCAGAAGAATCAGGATTTTGTAAGCAAAAGGTCATCAAATCAATTAATTCTTCTTCAAGCATGAAATCCATACAAAATAATGAAAAATTTTGTTTAATTTTAGGTTTTAGAAAAAAGAAAGGAGACTACTTTAGACGGCGGTAGATCTCTTTGAATTCTAGGGAAAGATTGTATGACATGTTAAGTAGATGGACAAGTTGATTCATGGATGTTTTATCATGTCCAAGTTGTCTTAGAATAGTTAGTGCCTTCTGAGGAGAACTAGACAGTAGAGGGTTTTCTCCTGACCAAGTCTTAAACGCCTCTTCAACATCTAAACTAAAGTTCAAAACAAATTCTTTCCAATTTGGCATTGCTTTGAGAGCTTTCTCTGTTAACAAAACCTGAGACAGTTCTCTAAACTCATTTTTTCTATCAACATACAGCATGTCTAAGGCTTGTTGTATTTTTTCTTCTTGATATTTGGGCGCATTTAGCATATACATTCCTGCGATACTCATACCTTATTACTAACATAATTAGAGATAAGTAGTGTAGTTGATTCTCTGAAAATTTGTTAGGTTTTTTTAATTAAATTAAACAAATGTAAGAAAACAAAAAGAAAGTAGGTAGATCTTATTGGAATGGGTCAATAAATGGACAGTTGACAATATGATCACTGTCCATTGGACGTGCAATACCAATGTTGATCAGACCAGCTTCTCTGTATGCATTCAAATCATCAATGGTTTCTAACAATTGTGCATTTTCTGGATTATCCCAGCTTGTCATGAAAATTCTCCACATTGGAGAATAATTTTCATCGCCAGGAGCTCCAGCAGCAATGCCTGGTTGGAATCCCAATGGACCAGTACCAGTCAAACCATTCTTGAATTGAAATAGATCAACAGCAGCTGAATTTGCAATTAGACTTGCAGATGTTGGAGAACTAACAACACCCATCATTTCTGCAGGACCGCTTGGCGTAGCATCTGTTACAATGTAATAGATTGTTCTACCATCTGGACCCCAACCGCGATGAGCAATGAAAGTTACAGTCATCTCTTCTGTATCGATATCAAGAACTTGTCCACCGCCATAAGATGTTTCATCAGTCAAAGTTTTGTCTTCCTTAACGATCATTTGTCCGTCTGGCCAAACAATTTGAGGCATGTTCAAAACTACATCAACAGTTGTCAATGTGATTTCATCATTATCAGCAGCTTCAATTACCATTGCATCAGAATTCAAAATTCTTGGAGTAGAACCATCATTCCATGTTACGTGAACATGTGAGGTTAATGCACTGTAGACATCTGGTTGTGCGGGGGTGCTAGTAAAAACTTCTCCTTGAAAACCATGTACACCCCCACCTTCAATGCCATTAGTAAACATGTAGGTTTTTGAAAGTGCTTGATCAGGTGTGTTCTTTAGCAATGGTGCAAGTTCAACTTTCCAACCTTGACTATTTGTAATCAAATCTGCATGAGTAGGGTCACTTGAATCAGTGATGATATAATAAACATCTCCACCATCATAGAACCCTTGATGCATCGGAATTGTAGCTGGAACATTTGCTCTTGATAATCTAAGTACAGACCCCAAGTCGGCTTCAGTCATTTCTTTTTCATGATCATCTTGTTCATCATGTGCTTCCATCTTAGCATCATGTTTTCCAGGATGATCTTTTTTCTCAATAACTGGAACAACAGGTTTGGATTTTCCTTGTTCTGCAATCCATGCTGCTTTACCACCTGGAATTTCAGAACATAATTGCAATCCACAGACATCAGTGCTAGAACCATATTTTGAAGAACTAACTCCTTTGCCTTTGAGGGCTTCAGCGTCTGTGAATGAACCAGTTGTTATTCCTACGGTAAACAAGGGGAGAATTGCAAGTAATGCAATGTATCTTAGACTCTTGTTCATTAAGTCAAAAATCAGATTTTTGTTTAAAAGAATTTGTCCAAATCACAGAACTATCCAGCCAATTCTGAAAAACGATTTTCTACGTAATCCCAATTGACTACATTCCACCATTCTTTGATATAATCAGGTCTTCGGTTTTGATATTTTAGATAGTAGGCATGTTCCCAAACATCTAATCCCAACAAAGGAATTTTTTGTATGGTCCAAGGACTAGTTTGATTTTCAGTAGTTATAATTTCTATTTTGTTATATGTAGAATTAAAAACTAACCAACACCATCCACTACCTTGAATCCCAATTGCAGTATTTGAAAAAATTTGCTTAAAGTTTTCAAAATTATCAAAATAGACATCAACTGCATCTTCTAATTTCCCTCCAGGGGAACCATCTCCATTAGGAGTCATGATTTCCCAAAACAATCTATGATTTTCAAATCCACCGCCAAAAAAATTGATTTTATTTCTTCCAGATTCAGGAATTGATTTTAGATCAGACAGGATGGATGTAATGTATTGAGGATGAGATGCACTTCCCACTTCTTCAAGAGATTTGTTTAGCCCATCAACATATGATTGATGGTGTCTTTGATGATGAATCTTCATTGTCTCAGCATCAATGTAGGGTTCCAATTCATCATACCCATAAGGCAATCGTGGAAGTTCATACTGAACCATAATGCAGATCATTATAATCCACATATAATCTTCAAGAAAGAATCAGGTTTTTATTCAAAATTATATTTTTCCAAGTATTGGTTCATCCAGTCATAACAGAAATATTTTCCAATAATGAAAAAGCAACAAAATTTTTTGTAGAGATTTCTAACAAATTAGAAAAGAAAGAAAAATTACAAGAGTTCTTCAGATGGCATTTAGAAGTTATTTCTGAAGTTATTGAAGAAATAGACAAAACTAGAAAAATAGATTTTTCAGATAAGAGCAAAAATGAGATTTGGGCAAATGAATTTCTTAATGATTACGATGAAAAAATTAGGAAAATGAGAAAAAACAGTAATCAAATTTTTGATAGATTTCATGAATTAGATACAGAATTCAAAAAAATTATTCAAAATGAGCTTGAAAAAGAATCAAATGACATCATGCAAGTATTTCTAAACAAACAGGAATTACTTGTTGGAAAAATCATTTTCTCATATAGAGAATTATGGTTTCTGGCAAATCGAATTGTCAACTCAAATTTTAAAATTGGTTCAATTAACGTTTACCAAAAATGGGTAAAAGAAAATTATTCAAATCTCAAAAGTGTAAAAAATACTCTGGAGCAAATTGAAAGAGAGGTTTCAAAGTAGAAAGGATGATAAGAGTTGGAAAGGGAAAAAAATTATGAGAAAGTTTGGTACTATTGATTTAGAAATTTTACACTTGGCAATTAAAGAAAATGGAACGTTTGATGAGACACATCTTGAAAATTCAGAATTGAAAAGACTAGGAGTAGGAAAAATTCTTGATTCATTAGGTTCACTAAAAGATAGAAAATTCATTTCGCTTAACAGTGATGGTTCTTTTTCAATTACTCCAGTAGCAAAAGAGTTTCTTTGGGGCGAGACTATTCCAGTTTGGGCCAAAGTTTTACGATTACTCCAGATAAAATCATGCAGCATGGATCAAATTATTGACATACTAAAAATTTCTGAAACAGAAATCATCCAAGAATTAGAAAAATTAAGACAGAATCAATTTGTTCTAATGTCACCTCAAAGACAAGATGAAAAAATTATCAAAGTATACGAGATATTGCCCGAAGGAATAGAAGAGATAGATAAAACAGATGCAGAAGGGTTTGGCAAAATAAAATTTGGTGAAATAAAACCTGAAATTGAAATTTTGAGTTTAATTGATGAAGTTACAAAAGATATTCAGGATTCTCAAATTGAACTAGAGAAGAAAACCATAATTATTGAAAAATTATCAAAACTCAAAACAAAATTGAATGTTTAGTTATTTAGAACGTATTTTGTCTTGAATTTGTGCAAGAATAAGTTGAGCTTTATCTTTATTTTCAAAGTTCTCAACGTTTTCATCCATTATTTCATCAATTTCATAACTTTTGTCTACCAAAACATTTGCAACATGATCATCAAGAGTACCATTGCCAATCAGATAATATGCAAATACAGTATTTTTTTGCCCAATTCTA